>JAPLJQ010000404.1 GCA_026388495.1 Deltaproteobacteria bacterium
AACCCTTGAAGACGGCAACGGGCGAAGAAATGGATATCATCGCCGCCGAACTGGCGCAGACTTACGGTGTCAGGACACTCGCCGTGACTGTCGATGTTACGGACAGCCCGGCCATCGGCGGCATGATGGAGAAAATCAAGGGATGTTTCGATCACATTGATGTTCTTTGTAACAATGCCGGCGCCTCCTTCGGTGTCCCGAATACGGTCCTGAGTTATGATGAAGCGGCCTGGATCAGGACCGTCGAGGTGAATCTTTTTTCCGTCTTTCGCATGTCGCGGGCCGTCATTCCCATGATGATGGGTAAGCCCGCAGCCATTATCAACACGGCGTCCCGGGCCGGCAAGGTTCCCCCCATTTTCAACAGCGCCTATGCCGTGGCCAAGGCCGGGGTGATCATGCTGACCAAGACCATGGCCAAAGAACTGGGCGGCGCCGGCATCCGTGTCAATGCCATCTGTCCGGGACAGATCGGAACGGACCTGGAGAAGTGGCGCTTCGGCCTGGAAGCAACCTTTTTCAACGCGACCGTCGAAGAGCGGGAACAGGAGATGTGCAAAACGATTCCCCTGGGGTATATCGGTCTGCCCCGCGACGCCGCCGACCTGGTCGCCTTCCTGGCTTCCGAGGCGTCGAGATATATTACGGGACAGGCGATCAACCTCGACGGCGGCCAGTGCATGGAACTTTAAACATACAGTCTTAACAAAGGAAACCAGATCTATGGATAAAATCATTGGCGGCAGACTCGCGGCGGAAGCCCTGATCGAACGGGACGTAGACTACATCTTTTCTCTCAGCGGCGGACACATCACACCCATTTATCAATTCCTGGAAAACTCAAAAATTACCATCTTCGATACGCGGCATGAACAGGCGGCTGTATTCATGGCCGAGGCCTGGGCGAGGATGACGAGAAAACCGGCGGTCGCCATGGTCACCGCCGGACCGGGATTCACCAACGCCCTCTCGGGCATCGCCAGCGCCAGGCTGTCCAACACCCCGGTGATCCTCATTGCCGGTTGTGTGGGGCTGGAAAGCGTAGAAAAGCTCGATCTTCAGGATATGACGCAGCTTCCCGTGATTACGCCCATGGTCAAGAAGGCTTTGGTCTGCCAGGTTGCGGAAAGGATTCCCGAATATATCGATATGGCCTTCCGGGCGGCCATGAGCGGCCGACCCGGCCCGGTTTATCTGGAACTTCCCTGTGACCTTTTGAATGCCGCGATCGACCCGGCCAAGGTCAAGAAGATGCATACCCGATTGGAATCCAAGCCCGTTGACCGGGAAAACACCCCGAAAATCGTTGACCTCCTCAAGGCGGCGAAAAATCCCGTCGTCATCGCCGGCAGCGGCGCCTGGTATGCCGACGCCGGAGAGGAACTCATCGAGTTTGTTGAAAAAACGGGAATTCCGACCTTTACGGCGGGTGCAGGACGGGGCGTCATTCCCGACACTCATCCGTTGTGTTTTGAATCGTCTCTGGCCATACGTCCCGGTGCGGCCATGATGGCCCTTCTCAGTACCGATCTGGTCCTTTTTCTCGGCGACAGTCTAAGCCTCTTCTATATCTTTGGAGAAATCTTCCCGGCAAGCGCTAAATTCGTTCAGGTCGATATCTTACCGGATGAGATCGGACGGAACCGCACCGTCGATCTGGGCATCGTCAGCGACATCAAGTCCTTCCTTGCAGAATTGAATGGTATACTGGAGGAAAAGGCCATCGGCGCCACCCTCCGGGAACAGTTCCAGCCTTGGGTGGAGACCCTTCGCAGCGCCGAAAAAGACAGCAAGGATCAGGCCAAATCC
>JAPLJQ010000143.1 GCA_026388495.1 Deltaproteobacteria bacterium
AGGATCATAAAAAGGATCATGGCAGGCGACGCCACTGTCATCAGGCATTGACAGCGCATTATCTTCTAAGATAAAATAAAGTAATTATAACAAAATCTTCAGGATTTAGACATGTTACTGGTAATTGATGTCGGAAACACGAATACCGTTCTGGGTTTGTACGATGGCGATGATCTTGTCCATGACTGGAGGCTTCGAACCGTCGTCGATCATACCGTCGATGAATACGGCATGCTGATTTATAACCTTTATAAAAACAGCAAGGTGAGCCCGAGGGCCATCAAGGCCATTATCATTTCCTGCGTCGTTCCACCCATGCTCCACATTCTCGAACCGCTGTGTAAAAAATACTTCAATATAAAGCCCCTTATTGTCGGTCCCGGCATCAAAACGGGGATGCCGATTTTTTACGACAATCCGAGAGAAGTAGGCGCCGACAGGATCGTCAATGCCATTGCCGCCTTTGAAAGATACAAAGGCGACATCATTGTTGTAGATTTTGGTACGGCCACGACCTTCGACTATATATCTCCCAAAGGGGAATATATGGGAGGCTGCATTTGCCCCGGGGTCATGATATCCAGCGAAGCCCTTTTTCATAAAGCGGCAAAGCTTCCGAGGATAGAAATCATCAGGCCGAAAACGGTCATCGGCAAAGATACGGTGAGCAGTATGCAGGCGGGTATTCTGTATGGATATGCGGGCCTTGTGGATGGCCTGGTTGAGCGTATCAAGAGGGAAGTCAGATCAGATCCGAAGGTCATAGCGACGGGCGGACTTGCGAAAATCATTGCGCCGGAGGCGAAGAGCATCCATATTGTCGATGACATGCTCACATTAGAAGGTCTTCGAATTATCTATAAGAGAAACAGTTGATGCCATGCTGCATGCAGGCTTGACAGGAGGGATTGCCAGCGGGAAATCAACCGTCGCCCGGATGTTTCAGGAGGAAGGCGCCTGCCTGATTGATCTGGACGAGGTGGCGCATTTTGTGGAGGAGCCGGATCGTCCGGGATGGAAGGCCATTGTTGAATATTTCGGGTCGGATATCCTGAACGATGACGGGACGATTAACCGGGAAAAGTTGGGATTGATTGTCTTTCGTGACAAAGAGAAGTTAGCCGGGCTCAATCGGATGGTTCATCCCGTTGTCTTCGAGGAGTGGAAGCGCAGAATCGCGCAGATTCATAAAATAAATCCTCGGGCAATTGTCATTTCCGACATTCCGCTCCTGTTCGAAGTGGGGATGAAGCATTTGCTTGACGCGGTTATACTCGTATATATTTCTCCCGAGGATCAGATCCAGAGATTGATGAGAAGAAACGGATGCAGCCGGGAAGAAGCCAGTGTCAGGCTGGCTTCCCAGATGCCCATAGATGATAAGATTCCTCATGCCGATTATGTGATTGATAACGGGGGTTCCATAGAGAAGACCAGGGCCGCCGTACATGAGATATGGGAAGAACTGAAAGGAAAAAGGGGACAGGCTGCTTTTTAATCAGAAAAGGCCTTTAGAAAAAGCTGACTGTCTTCTTTTTATGTTTATTTCGATGGAATTGGAGGAAACGGTATGATTGAAAAAAATGTGGTGACGGATTTTTGCGCAAAGGTTTCTGAACCGGTTATTGATTCGACGACGTATGTTCATCCTCTTGCCGCCGTGATCGGGAATGTCATTCTGGGTAAGCATATCATGGTCTCTCCCATGGCATCCGTTCGGGGTGACGAGGGGCAACCCCTATATATTGGCGATCATTCAAACGTTCAGGACGGGGTCGTGATTCACGCTCTGGAAACGGAGCTCGACGGAAAACCAGTTGAGAAGAATTTGTATGGAGTCAACGGCAGAAAGTATGCCGTTTATGTGGGAAACCGTGTTTCTCTGGCCCATCAGGTGCAGATCCACGGGCCTGCCGTTGTCATGGACGAAACCTTTGTGGGAATGAAGTCCCTGGTATTCAAGTCATTTGTGGGAAAGCAATGTGTCATTGAGCCGGGCGTCATTTTAATGGGTGTAACAGTGCCCGATGGCCGCTATGTTCCGGCCGGCTCCGTTATCAAGACTCAAGAACAGGCCGATCAGCTTCCGGTAATTACGGATGATTACCCTTTTAAGACGTTGAACAAGGGCGTTGTTCATGTCAATACGGCGCTTGCCAGGGAGTATCTGGCAGTAAACAAATAAGACGTCTCCTTTGATTTATCCTACCGATGCCGATAGTGTTTTTCAGCAGGATTATGTGTTCCATGTTTGCAGAACTGTTGACCATATTTTTTTCGTCATTCATCATTGCTTTCTCAGGGGCAATGATGCCGGGGCCGTTGCTGACGGCGACCGTCAGTGAGAGTTCAAAACGGGGTTTCCGTGCCGGCCCGCTGCTCATTGCCGGTCACGGCATCCTGGAGATGGGGTTGGTGGTCTTGCTGTTGC
>JAPLJQ010000012.1 GCA_026388495.1 Deltaproteobacteria bacterium
ACCGCAGGAGGGGGTCAGCATGGCCTGATCGGCAATGAGTCGTTTTTCGATACCTTTGGAAGCCAGGTGATCCATCATGCCTTCGAGGCGATCCGCAAGGCTCTCCACAGTCTGTTCCCGGATGGATGTTGAGGTGGGCACAATTCCCCAGGCAAGTGCACCGCCTCTTACCAGATAGGCTTTGACGGCCTCGGCATACATGGCAATTGTCTCACCATACTGAAAGGCGTCGAAGTTGACGATATCCACACCGGCGTCGATGGGGATGCTCCACTCCGTGTTGCCGCAGCAGTGCATGCCGGCGACGCCTCCTTCGGCATGTACGGCATCGCTCATGTCTTTGAGCAAATGAATCACATCATCCCTGCGGACGGACACATAAGTAGAACTGCCAAAGGCCGACAGGATCGGCTCGTCAATAAAGCATATCACCTGCCGTGCATAAGGCTTGAATGTCCGGACCTGCCATCGGCAGATCATTGCCAGCGTTTTAGTAATCATATCCCGGAATTCTTCATTATAATAAATAGCCCGCTTTTTTTCATCCACGACCGTCAGGGAAAAGCTGCAGGGTCCTGTAACCTGACATTTCACAAAAGGCATCTTTTTACCCTGCTGCCGCAGTCTCTTTTCCAATGCGTGAATCCCCCGGGAAAATACCGGGCTCACGGCCACCGCTGCACAGTCACCGTTCCCCTCTTCGGGGTCCATGGCCAGGATGTAGGTCTCGTAGAATTGGGCAAAGGCCTCAGAGTAATCGCCGGATGTATCAAAATAGAGGCGGTTCTTTCCCCGGTCGATAACAGCGCAAGGCATATGCTCGGAAAACTGGATTTCCATTTGCTCATTAAGCCCAAGCTTGGGCAATTGCGGCCAGTGGGGAGCATATGGCAGTTTGGACAGGATCAGGTCGACAGCCTGCCCCGGATCATCAAAGGGCATGCTGCCGATACCGGTCGCCAGATATTTCGGTTTAATGATCATTGCGTTGCAACTCCTCTACGAATATTTGTAAAGTCATTTCAGTTGAAGAAATTCCTCTTTCCAATCTGTCAAAGCGATCTCGATGCAAGATGAAACATGAAGGAGTGGGCATATCCTCGGTACGATGAACCTGATTATCAAGCATTCGGCATCCATTTTTTCATATCAGAACAGGATGTCAGGCATCTCCGGGGGTGGTAATGCCTGTGATGTTCCCGTCGTCGTCGATATCGATGTGATACGCCGCCGGTGTTTTAGACAGGCCCGGCATGCGAAGGATCTCGCCGGTGATGGGGATAAGAAAGCCGGCCCCTGAAGCGATCTTGATTTCCCGAACGGTTACAATGAAGTCTCTGGGCAGTCCCAGGAGGGCAGGATTGTCTGAAAGGGACTGCTGGGTTTTGGCAATGCATATGGGGAGTTTGTCGAAGCCGAATTTCTTGATGAGGTCGAGATTTCGCTTTGCCAACGGTTGGTAGTCGATGGAAACAGCTCCGTATATCTTGCTCGCAACAGTGAATATCTTGTCTTCCACCGGCTGATCCCACTTATAGAGCGAACGGAAAGTCCCTGATGATCTCGCGATGATATGTATCATTTTTTCCGCAAGTTCCAGGCCTCCTTCACCGCCAAGACGGTAAATGTCCGCAGGCGCGATATTCATCCCTTCATCCTCCGCAGCCCTGATGACGGCCTGTATCTCTGCGTCCGTATCAGAAGGGAAACGGTTCAGCGCGACGATACAGGGGACGTTGAACTTATCAATGTTCTCATAGTGCTTTCTCAGATTGGCCATGCCGAGGACTGCCGCACGGGGATTGGGTTCATTGAGATCCTCCCGGGCCACGCCGGCATGATATTTCAGGGCGCGAACCGTTGCCACCAGGACAACAATACGGGGATTAAAATTCCCGTAGGGCGCCACGATGTCGAAATATTTTTCCGCTCCCAACTCAAAGCCGAACCCCGCTTCGGTCACCACATAATCGGCCAGACGGAGCGCCAGGTCGGTGCCTATGACACTGTTTGTTCCCTGCGCGATATTGGCAAAGGGACCGCCATGGATGATGGCCGGCACACCTTCTGTGGTCTGCACCAGATTGGGAAGAAGGGCATGTTTCAATAGAGCCGTAACGGCGCCCTCAACCTTCAGGTCTCCGGTAATGACCGGCTTGTCGTCATAGGTAAAGCCTACCAGGATCTTTCGTATCTTGTCCTTCAATTCCGCATAAGATCGGGCGAGGCAGAGGATTGCCATAATTTCGCTGGAAGGAACGATGTCGAAACCGGTCTCTCTGGGTATACCGTTTGCGGAACCACCGAGGCCGATGACGATATCCCGGAGGGACCGATCGTTCATGTCTATCACGCGACGCCAGGTAATCTTGCGCGGGTCGATATTCAGGGGATTGCCGTGGAATATGGAGTTGTCAACAAGGGCGGAAAGGAGATTGTGGGCGCTCTCCACCGCCGGAAAGTCATTCGTAAAGTGGAGATTAATGTCGTCCACGGGATGTACACAGGAAAGACCGCCGCCGGTAGCGCCGCCCTTGATGCCGAAGACAGGTCCCAGTGAAGGCTCGCGGAGGGTAACAATTACTTGCTTTTTTATCCTGGCAAGGGCCTGGGCAAGACCGATAGATACCGTGGTTTTCCCTTCACCGGCCGGCGTTGGGGTCATCGCGGAAACCAGGATCAGGGAAGCATTTGCCCTGCGTTCGAAGCGCTTGATCGCATCGAGCCTGACCTTGGCCTTGTAGCGGCCATAATATTCCAGATCGTCTTCGAAAAGGCCGATGGATGCAGCGATTTCGGAGATCGGCCTCAGACCGTTGATGGCGCGTTGTTCTTTCACTTTTCCCATAGCTATTTGTTGATCACCGCATCGAACCGGATATCGATATTGTACTCGTCGCTGATGCGTGTGAGGGCGTTCTTGAGGTCGATAATCTTGACGTCCGGCGGCAGGGAAAAATAGCAGATCATCTGAAATACGTTGGCGCCCGACACGGGATCATGGTCAACGTTGGTTAATATATCTTCGATGTTGATTCGTCTCTCATGCAGGACCTTGCAGATTTGATGGATGATTCCCGGCCGGTCGATGGATATGGCGATGAGCTTGTAGGGAATCGACGGCATGACCTCTCTGTGGAGGGGCGCCTTTGTTTTCCGGATGTAAATGTCAAGACCGGTTTTTTCACGGAGGATGTCCAGGTCATTGATCAGTTGTTCGACGTTATCATTGTTACCCGAGGTCAGGATAACCATGCCGAATTCATTTCCCAGTACGCAGCCGCGCGAGCGTTCGATATTGATACCTCGCGCCGAAAAAAATTCCGCTATTTCCCTGACCAGACCGGGGCGGTCAGGACCCATGGATGAAAAAACAACGTATGCTCTCATAAGTCAACCCCGCAGTTTTTTTCGTTCATTGTCAATCTACCCTAAATCTGCCGACAGCGGCAACCGAATGAAAACAACCTGATGCCGTCATATAACCGCATTGCGATGAAGTGTCAAGAAAAAGAGGGACGGGAAGATCAAGCACAAAACCCCCGACGCCGAAGAGATTGAACTGCGGATGGCGACCATTCCAACCCACGGTTACGTTGAGGACGTGGTGTTGCGGATTATTTTACGAAGTCATCACTTCCTGCTGAAATAAACCTCGCAAATATAGCCTTCCGCAGCACTTGCGGTGTTCTGTGAATTGATATGAAACTGGACCCCGTGGGTCAGCCCCGAAGGTGTGCCGCCCTTGATGTCTTTGAAAAGCTTTCTGTAATCGTCGTAGATGTTTCTTTTTTCCGTATGCCACTGTCCCAGTTGGTCGGTGTTGTTTCTGACGACAACGTATTTCAATTTCCCTCCGCCGATCTGCATGCTCCTGCCCGTCCAGCCTTTGGGCGCCTCGTTGTCCCAGATGTAACCCAGAACAGGGGTGTTCAATGCCGCCGGAAACCCTATCGGCGTGAACGCAACGTAAATCTGAATTGCCTGGTCATCCGTTTTGGTTTTTCTAACATCCCCGCCGGCCGGAAGCTGGACAGCCTTCCACCGCCAGTTCAAATAGGGGAACTCTTTGACATCAACCTTGATTCCTTTTTTTACGCCGAAGGATGATTCTTCGTTACTCAGCATATGAAGGCAATAGATATCCGACCCTTTTTCAAGTTTGACAAAAGGAGTCCCTTTTCTTCTATCCAGCAGCCAACCCGAAGGCGCACCCTTAGACATTTGAGGAGAGTCAAACCCTGCGACGTGGACGATATCCTTACCCGCCGGTTTCACGGGCGATACAGGAGACTGAACGGGAACACCCCGCGCTGCAGGCGGAACATCGGGTGCAGGTTTTTCAGTTTCCGCCGTCGGCACGCCTGCTTTATCCGGAATGGGGACTGATGCCGAAGGCGGTTCCTTCCCGGCGGGCAGGACGGATTTATCCTCTGCCCCGGGTGATGATTGAGGAGATGGAACGGCGGCTGATATACCCGGTTTTTGTTGCTCTTCCGCCTTTTTACAGCCGACAGAAAAAGAAATCACGACACAGAGGAAGAGAAATACGAACAAGAGGAACTTATGTTTCATGATCCTTCACTTTCCGGGGCTTTGACGTTTATTGAAGAGATCCATGATGTCCGATCTCGTCAGGATCGCATCTACCCGGTTGATGTATTTCTCGATATTCTCCCTGCCTCCTTCTTCACGGTCAATCAGGGTCACGACCCGATCAATCACCAGACCTGCATCCCTGGCAATTTCCATTGCCGTGATGGTCGACCCTCCCGTGGTAATGACATCATCGATGATCACAATCTTTTCACCTCGATGGACATTGCCTTCGATGGCGCTTTTGGTCCCATGCCCCTTGATATCCTTTCTGACGACAAAAGATTTTATGGGCTTCCCCTTCTGATATGAAATCATGGAAAGGGCGTTGGCAATGGGATCGGCGCCCAGGGTAAGCCCCCCGGCGGCGGTAACGTCGGAATGACGAAGCATCTCAAAAAGAATATGGCCGATGAGATACATTCCCTCCGGATCAAGGGTTGTAGGCTTGCAATTGAAGTAATAGCTGCTTGTCCTCCCGGAAGCTAGCGTAAAGGGAGGATCATCGCGATACTGGAAAGATCGCTCCAGAATGATTTCTGCGAGCCTCTGTTTCATTTCAAGATGGGACATAGCTACATCGTCGGTTCATTATCGCGCAGGACAAATTTCACAGGAACATCAACCCACATGGGAATCGACCTGCCCATCCTCCTGCCCGGTTCAAATTTCCATGTCTTTACCGCATCAAGGGCTGACCGGTCCAAAAGGGCATACCCGGAAGATCTTTTTATCTTCAGAGTGCCTACTTTCCCGTCGGAAAAAATTTCGGCGGACAGCAGTACCACGCCTTCATATCCCTTCAAACGGGCGATCCATGGATATACCGGGTGGGTGTTTTCACGATACCGCGGTATGGCCATTGACGCCGGTTCTGACAATGAAGCGCCTGATGTAGGCGCCTGCCTGCCCGCATCGTTCCGGGCAGCCTTCGTCGCCAAAATGTATCCAGGAGCGGTCACTCTGGAGTTCGCGAGGGCATTTACCGATCGCGACTCAACCACACGGTGTGTTACCTGTTCTACAGGTATTTTATTTCTCTCCTGTTTGTCAATAGAAACAACAGCCGCCGCAGGCTCGATCAGGGAATTTTTATCTTCAAGATGGGTGTTTTCCGTTTTCCCGGCATCCGGTAACGTCCGCGATTCCATCAAGACGGGCATGGAAACGAGAGAGACATGCAGGACCGGGTCTTCCAGTTTTAAAACGGTAGACATTGCTGTGGCAGTCGTCAGGAGCAGGACAATCCCGATGTGCAGCGCCAGAGATGCGGAGATTGCAACGATCGTCTCTTTCGAACCTGACCTGAACCCTCGTAAATATGAATTTATTTCATTCATAAAAAAACTTCCGTTTTGAATTTCGGCTTAACCCGTTTCTCACTGCTACGCCTGTTCCACCTGGGCGGTGACGTGAAAACATAGCAATGACATCAAGCGCCGTTTTTCGATTTGATCATTCTTTCAATCACGCGAACGGCCTCCACGCCGTCTTTCGCGTAAGCCGCCCCGATGGAAGACGCATAAGATTCCGTAACGACGGCGCCTCCCACAATAAACGGGCAGGCCGGGCCATCCTTTCCCGCAAGTTCAACGACCTCCTTCATATTCACCATGGTAGTGGTCATGAGCGCCGAGAGGCCGACAATATCCGGTTGATTTTGTTTCACCGCGTCAAGAATGGCTTTCGCCGGTACATCCTTGCCGAGGTCTATGACTCTGTAACCGTGATTTTTCATCATCAGGGCAAGAATATTCTTGCCGATATCATGGACGTCCCCCTTGACAGTAGCCAGAATGATCGTCCCTTTTTCAGCAACGCCGGTTTTCTCCCGGCTTAATCCGGGTTCGAGGTATCCGAGGGCTTTTTTCATTGTCTCAGCGCTGGCAATCAACTGGGGCAGATAATATATCTTCTGATCAAACAGTTCCCCCACCCGGACAACAGCGGGAATCATGAAATCATCCACCAGAATAGATGGATTCACCCCCGCCGTAACGGCATTTTCAACCAGGGTTACGATATCGTCCCGATTCCCTTCCAGGATCGCCTCATGGACGTCCTGAGCCGGAGAGACTTTCGCCGCCGGAAGACGACCCTTATCCGTAACCGCCGTCGCTGAAAAATGCCGGATATAGGACGATGCGTCCCTGTCTTTCTGCGTGAGCACATCCCCTGCCATTTTTACACTCATGAGTTCTTCATCGGCAGGATTGGCTATTACCATGGTCAATCCCATGGACTGGGCCATGGCAAGGAACGTGGCATTCATCCACTTGCGTGCAGGCATGCCGAACGATACGTTGGAAAGGCCGAGGATGGTCTTCGCTTTGAATTGACCCGTACACCAGGCCACCGTTTTTAAAGCCTCCTCTGCTGCCCCGGGGTTCGAGGCGACCGTCATGACCAGACCATCCACAACGATGTCATCTTTCGAAAAACCGAGTCTTTTCGCTTCCCGGAAGACATTTTTTATTATGGCTTTGCGTCCGTCTGCCGTATCCGGCATGTCACTGTCCGTCATAGGCAGAAGAATGAACATGGCGCCGTATTTTGCTGCAACCGGCAGCAGTTTACGGATTTTTCCTTCCTCCCCGGAAATGGAGTTAATCATGGCCCGGCCCGGGTAGATCCTGAGGGCGGCCTCGATCGTTTCGATCCTTGAAGCGTCGATGACAAGGGGAAGGTCCGTACCTGTTGACAGCAGGCAAATAACCGACCTGATGGTATCTGTTTCATTGATGCCGGGAACCCCGACATTCACGTCAAGAAGATCCGC
>JAPLJQ010000058.1 GCA_026388495.1 Deltaproteobacteria bacterium
CGCAACGTAGGCCCGGGAGTTCATCTGATGATTCCCGAGTTGGACGATATCCTGACCTTCCGAGATCACCTCCCAGATGGTTTTATCCGGGTCGAGGACGTCGCGGCTCTGATCTACATAGGCGAGCTTTACCGTCTCCCCGATCCGGATGGCGCCGGAATCGGGGGACTCCTGGCCGGTGATCATCCGGAAAAGGGTGGTTTTCCCCGCACCGTTCGGGCCGATGACGCCCACAATCCCGCCGGGTGGCAGGGAGAAGGATGTCCCTTCCATCAGGAGGCGGTCCCCATAGGCTTTACCCACCTTTTCGCCCTCGATGACGACCTTTCCCAGTCTCGGCCCCGGAGGAATGTAAATTTCCAGTTCTTTAGGGAGTTTTTCGCTTTCCTGTGTCAGAAGTGTCTCATAGGAACTGATGCGGGCCTTCGATTTTGCATGGCGCCCCCTGGGAGACATCCTGATCCACTCCAACTCGCGCTGCAGGGTCCTCTGTCGTTCCGTCTCCCTTTTTTCTTCCACCTGCAGGCGTTTCTGTTTCTGTTCCAGCCATGACGAATAGTTACCCTTCCAGGGGATTCCCTGGGCCCGGTCAAGCTCGAGAATCCAGCCGGCCACATTGTCGAGAAAGTACCGGTCGTGGGTCACGGCGATGATTGTGCCCGGATAGCGTTGCAGGTGGTGTTCCAGCCATGCCACCGTTTCGGCATCGAGGTGATTGGTGGGTTCATCCAGAAGAAGGATGTCCGGTTTCTGAAGAAGGAGGCGGCAGAGGGCAACCCGGCGTCTTTCACCGCCGGACAGAACCTTCACGGGCGTATCTCCCGGGGGGCAACGAAGGGCGTCCATGGCCATCTCCAGCCGGGCGTCCAGATCCCACGCGTCGAGGGCGTCAAGCTTTTCCTGTACCTCGCCCTGGCGTTCGATGAGGGTGTTCATTTCCTCTTCCGACATGGGTTCGGAAAACTGCTCCGTGATCCGGTTGAATTCATTGTGAAGGGCAGCGGTTCCCGCCACACCTTCTTCAACGATCTCACGCACGGTCCTGTTTTCGTCAAGGCGGGGTTCCTGTTCCAGGAAACCAACCGTGTAACCCGGCGAAAGGAGCGTCTTGCCGATGAAGTCCTGATCCACGCCCGCAAGAATGCGGAGAAGGGAACTCTTTCCCGATCCGTTAAGACCCAGGACGCCAATCTTTGCACCGTAGAAATATGAGAGGGATATATCCTTTAAAACCGGCTTTTTATCGTAAATCTTGCTGACACCCATCATGGAGTAGATCACTTTGGTCGTTTCGGTGCTCATGGTATTTAAGAATCTCCTTATATTTTTTCCGTCATCGCGCACAGCGCCGTGATGATCTGATGATTTGTCAATGACTTATAAGTTTTTCCCTGCGGTCGAAATGACAAGGGACACATATTTTAAAAAATTTTACTTCCATCAGGAAGCCAGATACCGGTCAATGGCCGTAGATGCATGCATGATGAGATTTCCGTACAGGGCATCTTTCCCTTGGTCATCGGCTTCGATCATCATGGGGATAACCTGCACGTCCGCCTGAAATACGGTTTCCAACATCCTGAGCGTCTGTTCCTTTCTCGCTTCCACTTTGTTCCGTTCACCGTAACGGTCCCCTTCCTGCTCGTTAAAACCAAAATCGTCAATGATTAATATGTGACGGACGGCATCCAGGTTCAAACGAGATTTGAGAAGTTCCCAGAACCGGGGATCCGCTTTATGAACGCCCATATCCGCTGAGTTGGCAACAATGAAGGGTGCTTCCCGAAGGTTTATAAAGGCGTTTTTTGCCGCTGCCGCCTTTATCCGGAATTCACGAAGGCATTTTATCATGGCACCGGTGGCTTCCGCGTAATGATCCGTCGCAACGATGACGATGATGGAAGGATGGGCGTTTAATCTGTGCAGGACGGCCTCCCATCGCCGATCGATGCGGGAATGGCCGAGATAGCGGTTGACGAAAGAAGAAACGGCATCGGAAATTCTGACACATGAGATGATGGACATGTTTTGATACAGGATGGCGGTGATTCGGTTTTCAAGTATCTTTTTATATCCTGCGGCGGTGGTGCTTCCCTCCATCCATGTAGGATTTACGATCTGCTCCCAGAAGACGACCGGGCTGTCAACGCCGAGGTCCTTCAGGCCGCTCTCTTCCAGTTGTTTCATCAGGGAATCGGGTCTGGCAAACAAAGAGGCTCCCAGGCTGAGCGTTCCCGAATAGTCGAAGATAATCAGTTTTTCCGGTGACATGACCAAGGTGGTTGTTCCTTTAATCTCTGCGGTTATTATCGCCCACAGAAGGGTTCTTTGTTGTAATGATTACGATTGTTCCAAGGCTTTGCGGATGATGTCATGGAGTTTCCGCGCTGCCGCCAGGGGATCGGGGGCAGCGCAGATAGCGGAAACCACGGCGACACTGTCGGCGCCTGCCTTAACTGCATCCGCAGCATTGGAGGCATTGAGGCCGCCGATGCCCACCAGGGGGTGGCGTGAAAATGATCTGATTCTGGTGAGCCCTTCCAGCCCCCAGGTTCCCTTTGTGTCCGTTTTGGTCGGCGTCTCAAATACGGGGCTCACGCCCAGATAGTCAACGTCAAGGTTTTGGGCCATTTCCACATCCTCCCAGGTTTCCACGGAAAGCCCGATGATGGCGCGCGGCCCCATCAGCTTTCTGGCGATGTCATAAGGCATGTCTTCCTGTCCGATGTGGATGCCGTCTGCTCCGGCGGCAAGGGCCACGTCGATGCGGTCATTGATGATGAGAGGCGCCTGAAAAGGAGCCATTAACGCCTTTATTTTTCGCGCCTCTTCCACGAATACACGGGTGCACATGTCTTTCTCGCGAAGCTGAACGCAGGCCACGCCGCCCTGCAATGCCATATAGACGACGTCTTCGAGGGGTTTTTGACCGCAAAGACCGCGATCGGTTACGAGGTACAGGCCGCGCATGGTCAACCCTCTGTCTTGAGAGATCGCTTGATGTCTTCTTCAGACAACCGGTAAAGGGCGTCGAGAAAGCGGAGCTGAAGGCTCCCCGGCCCCGGGACATCCTCAGCGGCGATTTCCCCGGCGATACCCATAACCGCCATGGCCTGAGCCGTCGCTTCCGCAAACGCGTGGTTGATGGCGGCGAAAGCGCCGCATAACGCCGTTGCGATGCACCCCATTCCCGTAACCCGGGTCATCATGGGATGGCCGTTCATGATTTTGGTTACATCGTCGCCATAAATGATGTAGTCCGTTTCTCCGCTGACACATACGACGCTCCCGTAGGTCCTGTTTAACTGGCGGGCGATGTCCACGGCGGTGTGGGAGGCAGCTGTGCTGTCCACGCCTTTTGTTTTTGCCGTATCCTCTAAAATGGCCATGATTTCAGATGCATTGCCCCGGATGATGGACGGCGGAATTTTCTGCAGCAGCTCCCGTGCGGTGCTGGTGCGATAGGCCGTCGCCCCTGCACCCACGGGGTCCAGAATAATGGGGATGTTCCGGTCTCTGGCCTGATAGGCAGCCCGGAACATGGCCCGTATCCAGTGGGGGCTCAGGGTGCCGATATTAATGACCAGGGCTCCGGAGATGTTGACCATGTCTTCCACTTCCTCTTCCGCATGGGCCATGACCGGAGAAGCTCCCAGGGCAAGCAACGCGTTGGCCGAGTTGTTCATCGCCACGTAATTGGTGATGTTGTGAACCACCGGAGACTTTCTGCGGATTTCCACGACAGACGACCAGATGCCCGATGCGGTAAGCTTCATATATCCTGCCTCCTTATGTGAACGGAATTTTTCGCGAAGGTTATCACAGGGAAAGGTCGAATGTAAACAGGGATATTGTTTGCATATGTTTTTTAAATTCCGTTGTGTTAATTCATCAAATATTGTAACTGTGCATGTCATGAGCAG
>JAPLJQ010000389.1 GCA_026388495.1 Deltaproteobacteria bacterium
AGATAGAGCCCGAGCGCCCGTCCGCCGATGAAATACTCCCTGACCCCGGGATCGATCACGGGAGCCTGAATCTCTCCGCTTCCCAGGTCAATGGTCAGAATCCGATTTGCATATCCGTGGTTGAGTCGTGTCTGTGTATACTTCATGATTCCCCTTCCCGTTATCGCCTCCGTCGCCGGTGGCCGCAGTTTTTATGACAACATACATAGAATGAAAGGGTTTTTCTTGTCAATGAAATATCTTGCGAATCATTTAAAAATCATCAAAATGGGTTAGGATTGAATCCCGCAAAGGGGGCAAGCCGCCGCCGTGGGATACCTTACGGAATCGATGCACGGCGCCGGATCGCTGCAGGCACAGAGAATTATGATTTCCCGCCTGGCAGATCTGAAAGGGAAGCAGAAGAAAGCCAAGAAGCTCTGCGACATTGTCACAGAATCCATTTCGTAATCATGAAACGAAATAAAAACAACTTGACATAGATATCAATATTGATACTATACGGACCATGGCCAAAATCGAAGATATTCTTATACGGATGAAACACAATCCGTCAGATGTTCGATTTTCTGACTTGAGCAAGGTCTGTATTTATTATTTCGGTCAGGCGCGACAGAAGGACGGAAGTCACCATATTTACAAGACACCGTGGAAAGGAGATCCGCGGATCAACATACAAAACCATAAGGGAAAGGCTAAAGCGTACCAGGTAAAACAGGTACTGCTGGCTATTGAGAAGTTGGAGGTTGAAAATGCCACTGAAAAATGATCGTTATACGTACCGTGTAACCTGGTCCGAAGATGATCAGGAATATATAGGCTTATGTGCCGAATTTCCAAGCTTGAGCTGGCTGGATCAAACACCGGAATCGGCGCTGAATGGTATCCGCGAAACTGTCGAGAGTGTTATCAAGGATATGAAGGATACCGGCGAAGAGATACCCCAACCGATTGCCTGTAAAAGATACAGCGGTAAGTTTATGGTGCGTGTTCCTCCTGAAGTTCACAGAAATCTTGCCATTCAGGCATCGGAATCAGGTGTCAGCCTAAACCGGATTGTTGGATCGAAGTTAAGCCGATAGCAGGGAACGAGATGTTTTGTATGGTGATGCTTCCGAAGCTATTCCAATACAAAGAGTGACGGCTTGAGGGCTTATTATCCGTTCATCAAAATCACACATACCTTCTTTTTTAGTCAACGAATCGTCAGGGTCGATAAGCTGGCCCGATCAGTTGAACAGGGATTGGTTGTTGACAAGGCCCGACCATCGGTGTTATATAGTCACCAATTGATGTAATATTAACACCAGAGAGGTAAATATGCTGCAGAAGTTGTTTTCATCAAAGGTTCGCGTAGAATTGCTCGGAGCCTTCTTTCTCCATCCGGACAAGGCGTTTTACATCCGGGAAGTCGAAAGAATCACAGGGGAGGATCATCGAAACGTCTCGCGTGAGCTGCAGAATCTGGAAGGGATTGGCCTTCTGATCAGTTATAGGCAGGGCAACCTGAGATACTTTCAACTGAATCGACAATTCGTGTTGTATGATGAACTAAGATCGATGTATCTTAAGACAAGGGGAGTTGCGGCCGTTCTCAAAGAGACGCTCATGAGAATCGACGATATTGAAATTTCCTTTATATATGGGTCATTTGCGGCCGGAGCGGAATCGGAGAAAAGCGATATCGATTTAATGGTCATTGGGAAGATTCCCCTGGAGGACCTATTACAGCGTATCCGTGAGCCAGAAAAGATCCTGGGGCGGGAAATCCAAGTTTCTCTTTATGATCCGTCAGAGATAATAACTCGTTTATCACAAAAAGATCCATTCATCACCGAGGTGTTGAAAAATCCGAAGATTGTGTTGACGGGTAATGAGGATGGATTACGAAAACTTACTGAAAAGTGGAGCGCTCAAGCCGTTTAAGACTTCTCCATCTCAGATAAAAAACAGACTCGATCTCGCCCGAAGAGACATCCGCGCGGCCCAAG
>JAPLJQ010000477.1 GCA_026388495.1 Deltaproteobacteria bacterium
AGTCGAATATCCGAAACAAGGCCGTCATCCCAGGATTGAATGACTTTCACCGGAGAATTCCTTTCAGGGCAGGTTATTCTCTAAATCATAGCATGGATAACGGTTTTCAACCAGTTGAAAACGCTAAATAACATTCTAAAACCTTTATCAAGAAATACACCTATCAGGCGAGCCAGTATGGCAGCAAGGTGACATGCAGGTTACTTGCTCTGGAGCAAGTGAAGCGGCTTCTGTTGGAGGAGGCAGGATCTTGCCTCGAGAGCCAAAACCGGGCAAAAACCTGGCATGAAAATGGAGGGCATGTTATTTCTTCTATAATTATGATATGGACAAACCGTTCTATGAGGGGCAGGGGCCAACAGTTAGATGGCTGAAATACTATGGCACTACCGGGCAACCGTGCGGCTAATCCTTCTTGATGAAATATTCATGATTTCAGGTGACTAACGATCCTTATGTAGCCTATATCACCTTGACACCCAATGGTCATCTTTGTATATTTCACATGGCAAGAAGGAAACGCAATCGAACAAACACATCATCCCGATTCCGAACTTTCTTTCATGTCCTCCGGGGTATAAAGAAATGAAACGATACATATCCATTGCAGTTTGTCTTTTAACAATCCTCCTATTGACCACTTTATCCTTTGCCGAAAAAAAGTCCTTTATCAGGGAATATATCTATGAGGCCGGTGAAATCGACAGCAAGATCTCCTGCCGGGCTATTGCTCTGGAGCAGGTCAAAAGGCTCCTCCTGGAAGAGCTCGGAACGTATGTCCAGAGTGTAACGGTCGTGAAAGATTATGCCCTCAACAATGACCAGATCACAACCCTCACGGCAGGGGTCGTACAGACGACGATCAGGGAGGAGGCATGGGATGGCAAGCAGTATTGGCTGAAGGCGGAGATCAAGGCCGATCCCGATGAGGTTGCCGCTTCCATCGATAAAATGCGAAACGATCAACAACTCTTCCAGGATCTGACGGAAGCCAGAGAAGAGGCTGCGCAGGCACTCCGGGATGTGGAATCCATGAAGGAACAACTTGCCCTGGCCCAGACAGATCAGGCAAAGCGCGAAACATACAACAGCGCCGTCAATCAATTAATCGCTACGGACTGGTTTGAACGTGGGCAGGCCTTATCAGTTTCAGGGCAATACGAAGATGCGACCCGGGCCTACGAACGGGTGATTGTCCTGAAGCCCAATTATACAAAGGCTTACTCCTATCGGGGGTTGTCCTATGTACAACTTGGCTATTACAACCGTGCCGTCAAGGACTTTGACCGCGCGATCACATTGAATCCCGGCAATAAGAAGATTTATGTCCAGCGGGAAATTGCCGTAAGGAAGATGAAGAACCCCCCGCAACAGACAACTCCGAAAAAGTTGGCTCCGGTAGTAAGATATGATGAGAAAAGCCGGCACAATGAAATAAGGAAAGATGGCAGGCAGCCTCGTCCCTTCCGCCTGGAAGCAGAAATCAAGAGGCCCGTCGGCGACAGGACCAAGGCAGAGCGGGGGGAAAAGTTAATGAAGTCCCAGAGAGAGCGGCAACTTCAGGAAAAGGCCCTCCGGGAAGAACGTCTCCAGAAGAAATCCAAACAGGAAGAACGACAGCAGAAACGTAAAAAAGCCCCGGAAGAAAAACGTAAAAGGGACAAACAAATATTGCACCAGGAAAAGAAAACGGAAAACTGATGGAAGGGTTATTTTGCAGATCCGGAAAGTGGCAATGCTATTGAGTTAGCCCGTCAGGTACTGCGCGATTATCCCAATGATCCTGGTGCTAAAGACCTAATCACACGGGCTGCCTCGGCCTATGAAAACCAAGGAAAACTTGCCTTGGCCAAGGGCATCAGTTCTATCATTTTTTTAACCCGTAATTTTTAGTTCATGAGAGAAATGCTATGATAAAAAAAAATGCCATTCTTCTATCGGCTCTATTGATTCTTGTTTTCGTTATTTTTTCAGGGTGTGCCACAAAAATGTCCCTTGATGAGGCAAAAAAGGCTACTGTTTCCATACAGAAAAAGCCCTTTGTACCGCCGCCGAGGACGGTAAACGACATATTGGTGCTCCTGGACAGTCCCGGTAAATTTTATTCGACAGTTACCGCAGACTTTAAAGCGCGCGCCAATGCAAAACCGGCTTCGGATATGAAGCGTGACGATCTTAGAATGTTCTATCGGGAGAGAGGATTAGCTGCAAGGATGCTTGGACGTTACAACCAGGCGCTTGATGATGAACGGGCAGCATTTCGTCTGGCACAAGAGGCCGGATTCAGTGATCCGGATACCGATTGGGAGCTTGGTCTAACAGAAGTTATAGTAGGAAATTATCAGTCTGCACTTGAACTAATCCTAAAAGCAGGCACTCAAATAAAGTATGACGCCTCTGTCAGTTATTACAAATGGGCATTATTGTCTCTGACAATGGGCGATTTTGAATCTGCTAAACAAGCTGAAAAAAAATGTCAACTACTGTGCGCTCAGCCTCCGATGGGTTGGAGGACATTCTGTAATGCCAACCTTGCAGGCATACAGGCCTGGATTTTATCATTTCATGGTAAACATGCTGAAGCCGAAACGTATATCCGCGAAATGATGGGCATGTGGTACAGCGCTGTTGATAAGCGTCCTGCGATGGCAATTAGATCCCGACTATTTCTGGCAGGCAATTTACTGAATCAAAACCGCTTCGTCGAAGCAGAGCTTGAAATGCGTCAGGTTCTCAAGGAGGCTTTAGGCTTTTCTGGCAGAGATAGCGCTATGACCGGGGAAGTGATCGGCGTATATGCAAAGATACTGCAGAGACAGGGCAGACTTGGCGATGCAGAGAAGTTGTCGCTGCGGGCGATTCGCATCCTTGAATCCGCGGGGGTAGATAATGATTCAATGTTAGTTGGTTCTCAAAGGATGATACTGGCAGACATACTGATAGCGAAAGGGAATATCAGGGGAGCCGTTCAACAATACGATCTAAACAGGGAAAGCATGAAGGCCAATCAGCATCTCTATGACAGGTTCTTTGCACTGAACCCGAATATACCCCTGGCCATGCTGAGGATTGGCCGTACCGGGGAGGCCATGAAAGTGCTTGCCTATTCGTGCGAAGAGGTAAGAAAACGTTTTGGTGAAACCCACCCTATTGCCGTCCAGATGCAGGCGTTGCGTGCTATCGCCTACGCGATGTCGAATAATGACCGCTTGGCCTATCGTGATTTTGCGTCTTCCATTCCTATGCTCTTGAAGAACATGCTGGAAAAAAGCGAGGGTTATTCAGATGGCCGGCAGCGCATCCGCATGATCATGGAGGGATACATCGATTTTCTGGTCAAAATACGTGGAACACCCTTTGAAAAGGAAACCGGAATTGACGCCTCTGCAGAAGCTTTTAAAGCAGCCGGCATGATCGGCAGCAGCTCTGTCCAGAGCGCCCTGAGTGACAGCACTGCCAGAGCTGCCGCTTCATATGATTTAGACCTCGCTGATCTGGTCAGAAGAGAGCAGGACACCCGTAACCAGATAACCGCTTTACGGACAACCCTTTCCAATCTCTTATCAACCCCTTCCAACCAGAGGAGTGATTCTGCTATAAAAGATTTGAGAAATGAGATAGAGACTTTCAGTAGAGCGAGATCGGCCCTTCTTGAGGAAATCAGCAAGCGTTTCCCCAAATATGCACATTTCATCAATCCTCAGCCGGTATTACTCTCCGTGGTCCGGGAGAGTCTTCGCCCGGGAGAGTCCCTGATTTATTTATATACATCGGATGACAGGACATATATCTGGGCTATACCTTACGAGGGTGAAGGAATGTTCTTTTTTTCACCTCTCGGGAAAAAAGAAGCAGCCCAGATTGTCGCGAAACTCAGGAACTCCCTCGACTCCCATCCCAGCACTCTCGGTGATATCCCTGCTTTTGATCTTTCAGGCGCCTATGCCTTATATGAGAAAGTTCTGAAACCTGTCGAACCTGTGTGGAAGCGTTCATCCGACCTTCTCGTAATTACAAGCGGGCCATTAGGTCAAATACCCTTCTCACTCCTCCCCACAGCCCCGGTTATGCTTGGGAACGAGAAAGATGAATTGTTTGTAAATTACCGACCAGTCCCCTGGCTGATCCGGAAAGTGTCGGTTACCATGTTACCATCAATCAATTCACTGCTCACTCTCAGAACCATCCCGGCGGGAGATGCCAACAGAAAGGCCTTTGCCGGTTTCGGTGACCCTATATTCAATTTGCAGCAGCTTGCTCAAACAGAAGTCAAGACGATACAGAAGGAAGAAAGTATTAAATCAGTCAGTCACTCAACCCAGTTCGCCAGCCGGGGTGTGAGACTTCATGTCAGGGGTGTGCGTATATCTGAAAAGGGCAATCTGGACAGCAAGCAGATAGATTCAAGCCAGCTTGACCAGTTGGACCGCCTTCCGGATACAGCGGAGGAGATAAAGAACATTGCACGGGCCCTTGACGCGGATCCCATGAAAGACGTCTTCATCGGGAAAGAGGCATCAAAACACCGGGTTAAAACAATGCACCTTTCGGACCGGAAGGTAATTGCCTTTGCCACCCATGCCCTGGTTCCCGGTGATCTGGATGGACTAGATCAACCCGCCCTTGCCCTGTCTCCATCGACAGTAACAGGACACAGGGAAGATGGATTACTCACTATGGATGAGATCCTCAGATTAAAACTGAATGCGGACTGGGTTGTTCTATCAGCTTGTAATACCGGTGCGGCGGAAGGACAGGGAGCCGAGACCATATCGGGTCTCGGACGGGCTTTCTTTTATGCCGGCACCAGAGCCCTCCTTGTCACCATGTGGTCTGTGGAAACAACTTCCGCCAGGAGACTGGTCTCAGAGACCTTTCGATATCAGAAGGAGGGTGGAACCCTCACCCGAGCAAGGGCCCTGCAAAAATCAATGCTGCATCTCATCGACAGGGCTACTTTTCAAGATGACAAAGGAGTCATTATTGCGAGCTATGCCCACCCCCTATTCTGGGCGCCCTTTGTTATAGTCGGAGATCCCGGAAGGTAATAAAATAATTTTTTAACCGGCAATTATTACCTTTCTCATGGTAATCATCACTTCAATTCCAAATTGAAAGTTGAGGACTCGGTAGGGTATGTCACTCAAGGCTCAATGCAACAGATTATTCAAGCCCGGGATGACGAATAGGGGGGTTATGCAAAGCGAGCTATATTGCAGCCAGGCCTTGCAATGAACATAAAAAGGATATACTCACAATGGCTTGAGCCAGTAGCCAGCTGGTATAACCCAAGCCAAAGGAGGAGCATAGCCGTGAAAAACAGTA
>JAPLJQ010000195.1 GCA_026388495.1 Deltaproteobacteria bacterium
CTTCATATCTTCAATCGTTACATAAGCCATAACGTCTTTTTTCCGGGTCGTAACTTCCCGGATGCCGCTGACAACACCCCCAATTGTCACGTTTTCCCGATCCTTTTTTACGCTGATGGTTGATGAATCGGCATTTGTAGCGGCAATAAGTTTTTCGGTAAATCTCAGCAGAGGATGGCCTGTAATATAAAAACCGAGCGTCTCTTTTTCATAAGCGAGCAATTCACGATGATCCCATTCTGGAACATTGGGTATGTCGTATTCTCTGGTAAATATCTCATCCACATTTTTCTGACCCTCCGAAAAGTTGTCAAAAAAACTGGCCTGTCCACAAGACCGCTCCTTAATACGTCTTTGGGCCAAATCCATAATTCCTTCATAGCATTCCATCAATTGACGCCTTTTATTACCCGTCGAATCGAAAGCGCCACATTTTATCAGGCTTTCAATCATTCGCTTATTCATTTTCTTGAGGTCAATACGGTCACAAAAATCATAATATGATTTGAAATTATCTCCCTCTTCTCTCGAAGAAATAATCGAATCGATGGCTCCAACGCCTACATTTTTCACAGCAGCAAGACCAAACCGAATATGCTCACCGGAAACACTGAAATCACTCATGGATTCATTTATATCGGGAGGCAAGACGTTAATCCCAATTTCCTTGCAACTGCCGATATATTTGATGATTTTGTCTCTGTTGTCCTTTTCACTTGTAAGGAGAGCCGCCATGAATTCAACAGGATGATTTGCTTTAAGGTAAGCCGTCTGATAAGAAATCATGGCGTAGGCGGTACTGTGAGATTTGTTAAATCCATATTCTGCAAAGGTTTCCATCTGTTCCCATATTTTTCTGGACTTTTTCTCTGGTATATTTTTATTTTCTGCACCCTTTAAAAATTTCGGTTTTTCTTTCTCCATCTCAGAAGGTTTTTTCTTACTCATTACCTTTCTGAGTATATCAGCTTCAGCCATGGTGTAATTTCCGATTGCACTGGCGATTTGCATAACCTGTTCCTGGTACACAATGACACCATACGTTTCTTTTAATATGTTTTCAAGCTCTCGTATTTCATAGACAATTTTAGTCTTTCCCTGTTTGCGCGAAATAAACTCCGGAACCATGTTCATCGGACCGGGACGGTAAAGGGCTATCAGTGCAATGATATCTTCGATACAATCCGGCTTCATATTAACAAGAATATCCTTCATGCCGGAGCTTTCCAACTGAAATACGCCGTCAGTATCCCCCCTCATGAGCAGCTGATAAGTCTTTAAGTCGTCAAGGGGGATAGAGTTGATATCGATTACGATCCCCTTTCCCTTATGGATGAAATTGAGAGCATTTTTAATTACCGTCAGCGTCTTCAAACCCAGAAAATCAAATTTAGTCAATCCCACTGCCTGAAGATCATTCATGGAAAACTGGGTGACCACTTCATCTTTCGGGCTTTTATATAAAGGTATGCGTTCAACAAGTGGTAAATCCGAAATCACGACGCCAGCCGCATGAGTGGATGCGTGACGGTTCAACCCTTCAAGAGATCGCGAAAATGTCAGAAGTTTTTTTATCTTTTCGCTTTTTTTCTCTTCTTCTCTGAGGCGGGGTTCAATCTGTATGGCCGCCTCAAGAGAAATATTAGGTACATTGGGAATCAGCTTTGCGATGGTATCCACCTCTCCATAAGAGATGTTCATCGCTCTTCCGACATCTCTGACAACCGCTTTTGCCTGCATCTTTCCGAAGGTTATAATCTGTGCAACACGATCACTTCCATATTTTTGTGTCACATATCTAATGACATCATCACGACCATCCTGACAAAAATCGATGTCAATATCCGGCATACTAATCCGGTCGGGATTCAAAAATCTTTCAAAGAAAAGGCCGTAGCGTATAGGATCAATATTTGTTATGCCTATCGCATAAGCGACAAGACTTCCTGCGGCTGATCCTCTACCCGGTCCAACAGGGATATTCTTCTGTTTGGCGTAATTCACAAAATCGGATACAATAAGAAAATATCCTGCAAATCCCATAGATCTGATCATGTCAAGTTCTTCTTCGAGACGTCTTACATATTTTTCCTCTGCCCGATCGCCATTTCTGCCTTTTAAAATTGCAGGCAATAATATTTCAAGCCCTTTTTTTGCCAGAGAGCTTAAATGCTCATCCAATGTTTCATCTGTGCTGATCTCAAAATGCGGAATGGATATTCGACCGAATTCAAGGAACAGGTTACATTCATCTGCAATATCGACTGTATTATCAATCGCTTCTGGAGCATATTTAAATAATTGCATCATCTTTTCAGGGGACCTGAAGAAGAACTGATCCGTTCCGAACCTCATTCTGTCTTGGTCTTCAAGGGTTTTACCAGTCTGAATACATAACAGAACTTCATGAGCCTCGGCATCTTCCCGATCAATATAATGGCAGTCATTGGTTGCCACGAGAGGAATGGATAGTTCCCTGCTAATTTTCATGAGACCTTCGTTGGCCGTTTTCTGTTCGTTCAAACCATTTTCCATGATCTCAAGATAATAATTATTCTCACCGAAGATATCCTGATAATCATTAGCCGCCTTTTTTGCTGCATTCATATTTCCTTTCACGATCAAATCGGAAACCTCCCCATGAAGGCAGGCGCTCAATCCTATCAACCCCTCATGATGTTGAGCCAGAATCTCCTTGTCTACCCGGGGACGATAGTAAAATCCTTCAAGGTATCCCGCCGTTGTCAATTTCATGAGATTCTTGTATCCATTCATGTTTTTGACAAGGACGATCAAATGACGTGAACTCTCTCCGGCTCCTGGCGCATTCTTATCAAAACGGCTTTTCGGTGCGACATATAATTCGCAACCGATAATGGGTTTGATGCCATACTTTTGAGCATGCTGATAAAAATCTATTGCTCCAAACATATTACCATGATCTGTCATGGCTACAGCATGCATCCCATACTCTTTTGCCTTTCGGAACAAATGATCGAGTCGAATGGTACCGTCTAACAGGCTATATTGGGTATGGACGTGTAGATGAACAAAATTGGCGCGTTCCATAATTCAATCAATCCAGTAATTGGGGGCTTCCTTTGTAATGATGACATCATGGACATGGCTTTCCCGCAGACCCGCGGATGTGATGCGAATGAACCTCGTTTTTTCCCGCAATTCCTTGATCGTTCTGCAACCGACATATCCCATCCCCGCTCTTAACCCTCCCACCAGCTGATGAATGCTTACAAACAGCGAACCTCTGAAAGGCACCCTGCCCTCAATGCCTTCCGGAACCATTTTCGAGCTTGTCTCACCTTCATCATGATAGTATCTGTCCATGCTACCAAGCTTCATGGCCTCAAGGGACCCCATGCCGCGGTACATCTTATAGCTCCTTCCCTGAAACAGGATCGTTTCCCCCGGACTTTCTTCCGTCCCGGCAAAAAGGCTCCCAATCATAACCGTATGAGAACCTGCCGCAAGAGCTTTAACGACATCTCCCGAATACTTTATGCCCCCATCTGCAATGATCGGGATACCATATTTCTCAGCTACCTTGGCGGCATCTCTGATGGCGCTCATTTGGGGCACCCCGACACCGGCTATAATCCGCGTCGTGCATATGGAACCCGGACCTACGCCAACTTTAACGGCATCAGCTCCAGCTTCAATGAGAGCTTTGGCGCCATCCGATGTTGCCACATTGCCTGCAATAAGTTCACATTTTGGAAAATTAGCCTTCGTATCCCTTACGGCATCTATGACACTTGCTGTGTGACCGTGGGACGTGTCTATGAGAATCACGTCCGCACCTGCTGTTAACATGGCATCCATTCTTTTTTCTCTGTCCATAATACCCACAGCAGCACCAACCCTCAACCGGCCCAGAGAATCCTTACTGGCACTGGGATATTTTCTGATCTTCTCAATGTCTTTTATCGTAATCATGCCTTTCAGATTATATTCATCATCGACAACCAAAAGCTTTTCTATCCTGTGTTTGTGCAGAAGTTTCTTTGACTCCTCCAGGCTGATATTCGATGATACGGTAACAAGATTTTCTTTTGTCATCACTTCGGATACCGGCTGATCAAGATTCGATTCAAACCGAAGATCCCGGTTTGTCAGAATGCCAACGAGTTTTCGGTTTTTCACAACGGGAACTCCGGATATCCTGTACTTTGTCATCAGCTCAAGCGCCTGATGTACTTTCTGCTCGGGCTCTACAGTAATCGGATCAACGATCATTCCGCTTTCCGATTTTTTAACTTTATCTACTTCAATCACCTGCTTCTCTATACTCATGTTACGATGGACAATTCCTATCCCTCCCCCCTGTGCAAGACATATGGCTGTGCCGGACTCCGTTACGGTATCCATCGCCGCACTTACTATGGGAATATTCAGGGTAATATTGTTTGTTAACCGTGTAGAGGTGTCCACATTTTTTGGGAGTATATTTGATTCAAGTGGAACAAGAAGAAGGTCGTCAAATGTAAAGGCCTCTTTAATATTATCTTCCAACATCGTATGCCTCCATTTTTTTTGAAAGTTAAACAAGCTGATAAGCTTTTCAAAATTGCATTTAACAATTCTCTAAGCTCTTTTTGATATAGAAAGACTTTCCGTTCAGGGAAATGAAATATGTGTCATTTTTAAAATCGTTTTCTATATAATGGGCGATCTGATAATAACTTGCCCTTGAAAATCGAGCTTTGAATGCTTTGCTCCTGATTGTACAATAAAGGACATTATCCTTTCCAACATAGAGAGTACCGGGATCTAATACTTCAACCGTTCCATCAGACAGGTAAAGGTAAATGGCCTCTCCGTTATCACCTTCGGATAAAGTATGATTCACCGATTTTACAACAAAAGGGGTGTCTTCGACTTCAACGTAACACTTTTCATCTCCCAGTTCAATGAGGTACCTTCCCGACTGATCCTGCTTCAGGTTTTCATAGAATAAAAGGACTATTTCTCTTCTGAATATCTCTTCTTCTCCGTAATACCAGGCACCTTCCTTGTCAATTCTGATGTTGCACAGTGGTATTACCTCCATTAAAAGTTCTTCCTGCTGTCAAGAAGTATTGTTACGGGACCATCATTAACGCTTTCAATCTTCATCATGGCCTGAAATTCTCCCCCCCATGCACGCTTGATTCTTTGCTGTCCCTGAACGATAAAGTAATGATAGAGTTTCCTGGCTTCCTCCTGTGCTTCTGCACGAACAAAGGACGGTCTTCTTCCTTTCCGACAATCCCCCAAAAGGGTAAACTGAGACACAATAAGCATTTCTCCCGCAACATCAAGAAGGGATAGATTCATTTTCCCTTCCGAATCTTCAAAGATTCTTAGAGTAATGATCTTTTCAAGGAGATAGTCTGCATCTTGTTGATGATCTCCCTTTTCTACGCCTAAAAAAACCAGGAGTCCTTTCCCGATCTTGGAAATCTCGCGCTGTTCCACCCCTACGACGGCTCTGTCTACCCTCTGAACAACAACCCGCATCTTTTATCTCCGACTGAATTTAAACACGCCATGTGGGCCCTGCCATACGGAAGTAACGCTTTGAGCAGGCGGCATGTTAGCAGTTATCCTTTTCTCCTTCAAGTCTTTTCTCTGAACATATAAACCGTCCTTCATTTAAGTCTTTTAATTCATAGTGGCATATATGGCTGAGTGTGCTAAGAGATATATACAGCATGAAAAGCATCCTTTTAATCAATCCTTGGATATATGATTTTGCAGCTTATGACTTTTGGATAAAACCAATAGGCCTCCTCTATATTGCCAGCATCCTACGTAACAATGGATATGACGTTCAACTTCTTGACTGTCTGAATTCCGCACACCCTGATTTGATCAGTGATACGCATATCTCGATTCCACGGAAACGATATGCCGGTCATGGTAAGTTCCCCAAAGAGACAGTTCCAAGACCATATCCTCTGAAGGATATTTTGAGAAACTATAGCCGTTACGGTATAAGCCCACGGATATTTATGAATGAATTAGAGTACCGCCGGAAACCTGACCTGATCTTCATCACTTCTATGATGACTTACTGGTATCCCGGGGTTCATGAAGCCATTCGCCTTGTCAAAAAGGTCATGCCGGATGTCCCTGTCGTACTTGGAGGAAATTATGTCACGCTCTGTCGAGACCACGCATCGTCACTGGGCGCAGACGTTACCGTATCAGGTGAAGGCGAAAGACAACTTCTCCCTTTATTGAAAGCTCTTCTGGGAGATAATCTGTCAGACCTTCCTGATTCTGACCACCTCGATTCCTACCCCTACCCTGCTTTTGACCTCCTCTCTCTTAAAGATCAGGTTCCAATCCTTACTTCCCGGGGTTGCCCTTACCGATGTTCGTATTGTGCCTCTCATCTGATTTTCGACAGCTTCCGAAGAAGAGATCCAATCAGGGTTGCCGAGGAGATATTCTTCTGGATCACTTCTTTTGGAACCAAGCATTTCTCTTTCTATGACGACGCCCTTCTTGTCAATCCCGAGGAACTCGCAATTCCCATGCTCATGGAAATCATCAAGAGACAATTGCCATGTCAGTTTCATTGTCCCAATGGCCTTCATCTGAATGAAATTACAGCTCACATGAGCAGACTGATGTTTCAGGCCGGTTTTAAAACCATCCGTTTTGGTTTTGAAACGTCGAACGAAATATTGCAGTTAAAAACGGGGAGTAAGGTCACAAATGAACAATTAAGAGAGGCGGTGACTCATCTGACGCATGCTGGATATCAACCTCGGGATATCGGCGTCTATGTACTCTGCGGTTTGCCCGGACAGACCGCTGAAGATGTACGAGAAAGCATCGAATATGTCAAATTCTGCGGTGCTAGGCCGATTATCGCAGAATATTCGCCTATTCCCGGCACATCCCTCTGGGATACATCCGTCAAGGCGTCTCCCTATGATCTTGTGAGAGAACCCCTTTTTCATAACAACTCTCTTCTTCCATGTCAGTCGGAAAAATTAACGTTTTCCATGTATCAAGAGTTGAAATTGATGACAAGAAGTGTTTAAATAGCCATAGATTTGAGGTCAGGGTGGTGTACATGAAATTTTCACCTTTATTGATTTGTTGTTTCCTGTTCGCTCCGACTATCCTTCATGCCGAGTGCATCAATGGGGATTGTAAAGACGGTGTTGGTATCTATGTCCATATTGATGGTTCAACCTATGAAGGAAACCATATAGAGGGCAAACGTGAGGGGGAAGGTACATATACCTATTCCGACGGCACGAAATATATCGGACAGTTCAAAGACAGTCTCTTCAACGGTCAGGGAATTTACACACTTCCAAACGGTGAAAAATATGAAGGACAATTCATAAACGGTAAGCGGAGCGGTAACGGCATATATATTTATGCAGATGGATCAAGATATGAAGGACAATTCTCAGACGACAAGCGAAACGCGCAAGGTACCATGATTTTCCCTGACGGGAAAAAAGTCACCGGGCAATTTAAGAATGACCGGCTTGATGGAATCGGAATCATGATATGGGCAAACGGTAAACAGGAAAAGGTTCAACAGAC
>JAPLJQ010000436.1 GCA_026388495.1 Deltaproteobacteria bacterium
GTTGTGCCCACGCCTGGGCATGGGGGTTAGTCAGGGCGGATGATAAACAAAAAACCCCGCTCTCTTCGGTGAGACACGGGGATTAAGTTATTCGTCTGTTCATGACTTCCCAACATTCGTTCGGAATGACATTTTCCCCTATTGTGACACAGTCTCGTAGGCGGGAATCCAGGTAGTGTGTGTATATATATGAAAATACTGGATTCCCGTTTTCACGGAAATGACAAATTGAGGTAAAAATCGACTTTTTACGAGAATATCATCATTAACGGTTGGAAACAGATGATGCTTTTCTGATGTCATGGCTCTCTGTTCGGTTGTTTGATTCCCTTTTTATAACTTCCTTATAGGGTGTTTCTCCCTGGCAGGCCAGACAGGAAAACCCGTCTTTGGCGGGATAGGCTTCTCCGCACAGGGTGCATATGGCGGTCGGACCCATGCTCCGTTTTTTCAAGAATTGAGGATGAAGGTGGACTTCCTGGATGCTGAGGATGTCATGACCGGCCTCCTTAATCTGATCTATGAGAATCTGCAAGTCCTGATCTTTTTTGGACTTGAGTTTGAAAAACCAGTTTTTTATCTCCGGCCAGGGTTCCAGCCTGGCTGAATCCAGATATACCCTGATCCCCTGTCCTTCATTTTTTTCATAAAGGGCCAGGGCAAAACGGCCAAAATTGACGATCTTCAGCCATCCGTTTCCGATAGTACAGGGGGTGAGGATCTGTACGGCATCGGGCAGACAGACGGGAGTTTCACACATGGCGTCAAACAGCTCCCCTTCAGGCAACTCCCTGAGGGCGAGATCCACCATGAACCCGCCGATGATCAGACCGGGCGCTAAATTACCGTGGAAAGACTTGACCAGATGTACATATTCTTCATAGGAATAGGAACCGATATTCATGCGTAGAACACCTCCAACTGAGAAATTTACTAATATGCCAATGACAGCCGGGGTTCCCTGACTGCCCTCGATCGGCCTGTTTCCGGTGAAACAGCCCTGGCTATTGTTTGCTGCATCCAGTTCCTGTCGATCTTTCCCTCTACGACAGGCAATATGTCATCGGCAAGGAACAAGGCTTCATTAACATCATGGGTGACATAAACAATGGGAAGAGAGAGAGTGCCTTTCAGCGCCTTCAACTCATCGCGAAGCATTCTCCGGGTGATCACATCGAGAGCGGAAAACGGTTCATCCAGAAGAAGGACCTGGGGCCGTCGCGCCAGGGCCTGACAAATGGCGCAGCGTTGACGTTCTCCCCCGGATATTTCATAAGGTTTACGGTTGCCCAGGTGCCGGATACCGAAAACCCTCATCAATTCATCTACGTTTTTTTTGTCATGAGCAGAAAATGCAATGTTTCCATAGACGTTCAGGTGTGGAAACAGGGTGTACTCCTGGAATACATACCCCAGACGGCGCTTCTGCGGCGGAATAAAAATGCCGTTTTTCACGTCCAGCCACGTTTCACCGTTATAGACGACACTCCCTTCGTCCGGTTTTTCCAGACCGGCTATGATCCGAATGATGGTCGTTTTACCGCCGCCGGACGGTCCGATCAGGACAAGCATTCTCTCATCCTCACAAACGAAAGAAATATCCAGATCGAAGTGCGGCAGTGCCTTTTTTATGTCTATCCTAAGCTCCATGGCTTTTACTCCTGTTAAGACGGTTGATTAAAAGGAGAAAGGCATAACTGATCGGTACCAGGGTCAGGGACATCAATCCCGCTTCCCTGTAATTTAAGGCTTCAGTGGCCTCGTATATGGCGATGGACGCCACTTTCGTTTCGCCCGGAATGCTGCCTCCGACCATTAAAAGGACACCGAAGGCGCCCATGCTGTGTATGAAGACAAGAATGGCCGACGCGGCGATTCCGGCAATACTGTTGGGTATGATCACCTTGAGGAATGTGGAAAAACGGGAAAGGCCCAGAACATAGGCGCTTTCCAGGAGCCGCCGGTCTATTTTCTCGAAAGCTGCCTTCATGGGCTGAATTGCGAAAGGAAGGCTGTAAACGATTGACGCGATGGTAATCCCCAGGAAAGTAAATAACAGGGGCGAACCCGTAGCGGACTCCCAGATGCGGCCGACGGTTCCTTTCGGTCCCATGACCACGAGAAGATAAAATCCCACCACCGTGGGTGGCAGGGCAAGGGGCATGTTGATCAGCGCCTCCAGGAGCGATTTTCCGGCAAAGCGGGAATAGGCCAGCATATAGGCCAGAGGCGCCGCGAGGAGTATCAGGACACAGGTGCTCACACAGGCAAGCTTGACGGAAAGATAGAGGGGAACAAAATCCATACTATCGGTACCCGAATGAAATCTTCACGGCTCCCGCTTCCGGAGAATTGAGGAAATCGGCAAACTGCCGTGCCGCCGCCGCTTTTTTTGATTGCTTTATGACACAGGCTGCCTGAACCACCGTCGGCGCTTCATTTACCACGAGATAGCATCCCTTTTTCCCCTGATCGGAGAACGCGGCAGAGAGGGCGCAAAATCCCATATCGACGCTTTCGGTAAAGGCATACTGAAATGACTGGGCAATGTCCTGCCCAAACACCATTTTACTCTGAAGGTGTTCCCACAGGCCGGCTTTTTTCAGAGCCACCATGGACATGGCGCCGTAGGGCGCCGTTTTTACATTGGCGATGGAAATCTTTTTAATTTTCTTGTTTTGCACGGCTTCGGACCAGTCTTTAGCCTGACAGAATTCCTTCTTGGCGCTCCATAGAATGACCTGCCCGCTTGCATAAACAAACGGTTTTTCAGCCAATCCGTCTCTGTAAAGAAGATTCGACCTTTCCTCATCAGCGGCGAGGAATACATCATAGGGAGCGCCGTTGATGATCTGGCTGTAGAGTTTACCCGTTGAAGCATATGTCGCTTCAATTTTTATGTTTGTCTTCTTTTCAAATAAAGCAGCTATTTTTTGAACGGGCTGTATAAAATTCGCCGCCACGGCCACATTTAACTTTTCTTCCGCCGACAGCAAGGCCGGCATGAGTAACACAATCAATACCTGAAGAAGAATGGCCAATCGTTTCATAATATTACCTCCAATATTTTCACTTGATTCAATAGTGATGCATTCCTAAAAAGCCCCGTTTTGTCTCTATTTGTCATTCCCGCGGAGGCGGGAATCCAGAGTAAATGTAACTGCTGGGAACCTTTGCATAACTCCTCTATTCGTCATTCCGGGCTTGACCCGGAATCCAGGCAATACTTGATAATACTGGATTCCTGCTTCCGCCGGAATGACAAAGTAAGGATTTTCGGACTTTTTACGACCTTGTCAATTGTGCATCTGAAAATTGATGCGGTTGCCGTAAGTATGCTATTTTTAGCATTATTCACCATACAAGAAGAGGGTGGAAAAGGCGTCATGAGGCGCTTCGCCACCCTCTTTCGTCTTACAACTTATCAATACGCGCAGAGCAAGCCTTATACTCGGCAGTCTGGGTATCCGGATCAAAGACCGGATTGGTCAGCCAGTTGGCGCAATTTTCACGGAAATGAAAGGCCATCCAGATCAATCCCGGAGGCACCTGATCCGTCACCTTGGCTTTAACCACGACTTCGCCGCGTCTTGACTTGAGCCTGATCATCTCTCCTTGCGCGATGCCCATCTTTTTCGCATCTTCAGGAGAAATATCTGCCGTCTCTTCAGGAAGAAGATCGTTTATTCCAGGGCAGCGTCCTGTCTGCGTCCGCGTGTGATACTGATAGAGCCTGCGTCCCGTACTGAGGACGAAGGGATATTCCGCATCGGGCACTTCCGCCGGCGGAGTCCAATCGACAGCGACCATTTTCCCTTTACCCCTGGTAAAACGACCATGCATGTGCAGGACGGGCGTACCGGGATGCTCTTCGGTCGGCGCCGGCCACTGAATGCCGTCATTTTCGAGGCGGGAATATTTTATGCCTGCAAATCCGGGACAAAGAACGGAAACCTCGTTGTCAAAGATTTCCCGACCACTGTTGGACGACCACTCATGGCCCATCCGCTTTGCAATTTCCTTAAAGACCCACCAGTTGGGTTTTGCCTGTCCTGGCGGTTCACTGACCTTGCGGACCCGGTTCATCCGTCTTTCGCTGCTGGAGAACGTCCCATCGTCTTCGCACCAGGCGGCGGCCGGAAAAATCACATTGGCAAAACGCGTGGTCTCCGTCGGAAAGATGTCGTTGCAGACAATAAATTCCGCCGACTCAAGGCAGTGTTCAATATGCTTAATGTCCGGCTCCGTATTGGCCAGATTCTCGCCGAAGATGTAGAACGCCTTGACTTTGCCATCAAGCAGCCCATCTATCATCTGCGGAATCATCAATCCGGGCTTTGCCGGGAGGTTCTTCACGCCCCAGGCGGCTTCAAACTTGGCGCGGATCTTTTCATCGGCGACTGACTGGTAGCCCGGGAAGACAACGGGCAACGCGCCCATGTCACAGGCTCCCTGAACGTTGTTCTGGCCCCGGAGGGGATTGACGCCGCCGCACTCGACACCCATATTGCCCAGGAGCATCTGCAGGTTGGCGCAGGAAATAACGTTGTTCTTGCCGCAGGTATGTTCCGTAATGCCGAGGGTGTAGATCAGCATGGCGGGTTTCACCGACGCCAGTGTCCGGGCAAGATCCCGAATGGCGTCCGCGCTGACACCCGATATTTTAGCCGCCTTTTCCGGCGGATATTCCATGACTTTCTTTTTCAGTTCTTCAAACCCTTCGCAACTTTCGTCAACGAACTTTTTATCATAAATGTTTTCACTGATGAGGACATTCATCACGCCGTTCAAGAAGGCAATGTCCGATCCCACCTTGATTTGCAGGTGACGCTCGGCATGGTCAACCATCGGCGTCTTCCTTGGATCGACGACGATAATCCGAGCGCCTGCAAGCGCGGCATCCTTGACATAGGTGGATGCGACAGGATGGGCTTCCGTCATATTCGTACCGATAAGTAGAAGCATTTTCGCTTTTGCCATTTCTGTAAAGGAGTTCGTCATAGCCCCGGAACCGAATGTGATCGCCAGACCGGCGACCGTGGGGGCGTGTCAGGTACGGGCGCAGTGATCTATGTTGTTTGTCCCGATCACCGCACGAAAGAGCTTCTGCATCTGGTAGGAATCTTCATTGATACTGCGGGCACAACTGACTCCGGCAATGGCGTCCGGCCCGTCTTTTTTAATAATGTCCTTAAACTTTGTGGCAACAAGATCCAAGGCCTCATCCCAGGAGGCTTCCCTGAAATTCCCGTTCTCCTTGATCAGCGGAGTTTTGAGCCTGTCTTCCGAGTAAATAAAATCATATGCGAAACGTCCCTTCACGCACAGGCGCCCCTGGTTCGGCATAGCATCTTCAACAGCCGTTACCTTGGCGATGCGCCCGTCCTTCATGTGGAGCCACTGCTGACACCCCACACCACAGTAAGGGCAGGTGGTACGAACTTTTGTTATTTCCCATGGCCGGCCCATTCCTTTGGCCTTTTTAGCGGTCAAGGCGCCCACCGGGCATACCTCCACGCACTGCCCGCAAAACACACAATCGCTCAATTGTAAGGGGCCGTCGTCACCCGTTACAACCTTAGCTCTATGACCCCGATAACCAAGATCAATGGCCCGGTTCACGACGACTTCGTTACAGGCCTGAACACAGCGGCCACAGAGAATACAACGGCCGAAGTCTCTGATAATGAAAGGGTTCTCCGTTTCGGTAGGGTAAAACTGAGGGCTTTCCGGAAAAATCTTCTCGGTAATGCCGTAACGGTAGGATAGATCCTGAAGCCGGCAGTCGCCGTTGGCCTCACAGGTCATACAGTTGTGAGTGCCGCTGGATATGAGAAGTTCCGTGATCAGCTTACGGGTTTTGTGGATCATCTCCGTGTTCGTGCTGACTTCCATGCCTGGAGTTGCCGGCGTCGAACATGACGCCACGAGCGTTCGCGCTCCCTTGACTTCCACCACACAGATGCGGCAGGAGCCCGTCGCCCGGGTCCCTTTCAGATGGCAAAGGGTCGGTATATAAACACCGTTGTCCTGAGCCACTTCAAGGATGCTCTGTCCGGGGGTAAACTCAACAGTCTTTCCGTCCAGGCTAAGTGTTGATTTGGACATGATTTTCTCCTTTCTGATTTTTTATGATTTCTATTCTTGTCGGATCGTTATTGAACTGTGACCGGCATTTTTTTGCGGCATATATGTTTGCACCATGACACTCGATATGTCACTGGGAAACAAAAAAGCAGCGATGCCGGGAAAGATGCGGAGTGTAATGGGACACATCGGTTCCCCGGCATCACTATCATGGCGATATGTTTAATTAAACACACTATGTGAACGCTTACTCATAAACGCCAAAACTGGACCCTCTATATGTCAATGATGACACAATGTCAAGAAAAAATGTGTCATTTTTGACATATTCATTTACCGAAGGCGCAACAGGGGAAACGGCAATCGTCGCACTCCAGACACAAAGCTCCATGGCAGAGACGAACCAGATCCTCCCGCACAGGGAACCGGTCTGCCAGCAGACGCGGCAGCAAAAGATCGAAACTGGTCGTTTTGGAATAAAGGGCGCAGTCCGGAACGCCGATTACCTGGACGTGACCGATATGCGCCAGTAGGGTCATGGCGCCCGGTATCACCGGCATCCCGCAGAGCATATCCGTTGCTCCCGAGTCCAGAAGCCCCTGTCTCATTACGTCGTCGGGATCAACGGATAGACCGGCTGTGGTCACCAGGAGATCAATCCCGCTATGAAGAAGTTTACCGATAGCCTGACGGATAATGATTCGATCACCGGGCACAACATGCGTCTGAGCGACCTTACAACCATACGCTTCAAGCTTGCCGGTGATGATGGGGATAAAGCTGCCCCGCGGGCGTCCCTGATATTTTCCCACGCCTGTCACCAGGATGCCCGTTCTGGCCCGGCGCATGGGAAGAACATGGAAAAGGGGGCCTTCTTTTAATACCGACATGGCTTTATTGAAATGGGTCTGACGGGTGTAAAGAGGAAGGGTTGTGACGACTGCAAGGATATCGCCACGGGTCACAACGCTGAAACCCCAACGGCTGGCGCACACGGCCCCAGGTATCATATTGAACATCTCCAGCCCTTCTTTGTCCACAACGAAAAGACCATCCCGGGCGGCCAATACATTCATCTTCCCCTCGCGGGGAGCATCCGAAAAAGAGACTCCTTCTCCCGCCATTTTCCTTGCAAAAGCCGGCGTCGACTCATCCTTGTGGATCCACCCCGAACACGGTTCGCTTTCTTCCCCAACATTAGAAGGCTGTCTCTCCATCTTCTGCAAGCGGCACATGTCGCCCATCTGAATGATCTGGCCGTTCTTTACTGCCGGATTCTTTTCATTGCCCGGGATGATAAGTGTCATCCCGTGAGAGGCGCATCCTCCCGCCGTCTCCTCGACAGGCAGCGCCTTCGGGCAGGGACGCGTTTTGCTGTCCGGTTTGTCTACCGGACCAAGTATCCGATAAGGCCCATTTCCGTTACAGGCGCGACAGATTCCGCCGCCGTCTTCCGGGTAGGCTTCCCGGCAAATCGGGCAGACGGCCATTTTTCCGCTGCATTTTTTGTCGCGTACAACCTGTAATTTCACGACAACCTTCTGGAGTGTGCAAATCTTCTCTCCCGCCTCCCGGATCTGCTCTAAAAGCAGCGAGGGGTTCTGCTCCTCTCCGCATGCGAGCCTGAAGTGCCAGCCTTTGATCTCCGGCCAGGCATCAACCTTGGACACATCCAGAAAAACCCGTACGCCTGCTCCTCGTATTTTCTCATAAAAAGTCAGGGAAAAACGTCCGATGTCGAGGATTTTCAGCCGTCCGTTGCCCACGGTGCAGGGCGAGAGTAAGGGAATCACGTCGGGGAGACAGGCTGACGTTTCACAAAGGGCATCGAAGAAGTCTCCTTCCGGGGCATGACGAAGGGCCAGGTCAACCATAAAACCTCCGATGACCA
>JAPLJQ010000014.1 GCA_026388495.1 Deltaproteobacteria bacterium
CCCGGCCCGCGCATCCCGGACGGCCTGTCGTGCCGACCGCGCACTGATTCCGTAAGCTACGACAACGACCTCGGCATCATCCAGATAAAGGTTTTCCGTCCGGATGATCCTGTCTCTGTTTTTTACGATTTTCTGAATCAGGCGGTTGACCATCTGTGCCTGTGTCTCTGCATTCATTCCCGGGTAACCGCGCTCATCGTGCGTCAGTCCCGTTATGTGAATACGGTAACCCTCCCCGCAGTTAGCCATGGGGGCCACCCCGTCCTGATCCGGTCGATAGGGCAGATAATCGCCGGGAGGCACACGGGGTTTGCGTCGTTCGACCCGTTCTATCTCCCCTTCCGGGGGAATCACAACACGCTCATTCATGTGGCCGATCACCTCATCGGCCATGATGATGACGGGGATGCGGTATTGCTCGCTCAGGTTGAAGGCACGGATGGTGAAATCGAACATTTCCTGGGGGCTTGACGGAGCAAGCACAATAACCTCATAATGGCCGTGCGAACCCCAGCGGGCCTGCATCATGTCCCCTTGGCCGACCAGCGTAGGCAGGCCGGTGCTCGGCCCGGATCGCTGCACATTACAGACCACGCAGGGCGTCTCGGTGCAAATGCCGAGGCCGATATTCTCCATCATCAGGGAAAAGCCCGGTCCCGACGTACCGGTCATGGCCTTTACACCGCCCCAGCTCGCTCCCAGGATAGCCGCCATGGAAGCGATCTCGTCCTCCATCTGGATGTATAGCCCGCCGATTTCCGGGAGCCTGCGGGACATGCGTTCTGCGATTTCCGTCGCGGGGGTAATGGGATATCCTGCGAAAAATCGGCAACCGGCCGCCAGAGCCCCCTCGCAGCAGGCATGGTCGCCATTCATAAAATAGGTTCCCGTCAATACGGCTTTGCTCGCCATACATCCCTCCCTCATGAATTGTTTCAGAATGACATTCCCTCCCTCGTCCCCCCCCTGACGAGACTGTGTCGTAATTCTCTTTTTTGTCATTTCGAGTGAAACGATAAATCTTAATGGCTCATAATATTAATATCTTAAGATTCCTCACATTCGTTCGGAATGACATTTTCCCCTATTGTGACACAGTCTCACCGGGAGAAGGAATTATTCAGGAACTCCAAGGAGCCTCTATCTCTCCATCTCGGTTGTTTCCTCTACAGAGTAGATCGCGAATTCAGGACACAGATCTTCGCAGAAATGACAATTGACGCACTTTGATGCATTGATCGCCGCAGGCGTGTAATAACCTTTGGCATTGAACATGGATGACATACGGAGGACATCACGGGGACAGTATTCGACGCAGAACCCGCACCCCTTGCATCGATCCTCAATAATAATCACCCTTCCCCTGCTTGCCTTGATACTTTCCAGGTCCAGGGGTTTTCTCCAGTATTTCATGCAATCATCCCTTGAGAAAAACGTTTCGCATGTTTTTTTATATGGGAAATACACCTGTATGTCAATAGCGGGGGTAAATTGCGGGGGTGGTGATCGCCATAACCGTCGCCTTGCTGCATGCGGGATGTCCTTTATGACTGAAGGTAACTGTGGAGACCGGGGAGGTAATTAACCCCGAGATAGGTGAACAGCACGGCGGCAAAGCCGATGATGGCAAGTATTGCCATTCTTTTCCCCTGCCGGCCCCGGACAAATCGTGAATGCAGCATGGTTGCATAAATCAGCCAGGTGATCAAAGACCAGGTCTCCTTCGGATCCCAGCTCCAGTATGAACCCCATGCATAGTGCGCCCAGACAGCTCCGGTCAGAATGCCCAGTGTCAAAAGAATGAAACCCATCACGATATTATGGTGGATCAGGTCATCCATAAATTCCGTTTCCGGTAAAAAACGGGAAAAGCGCTTCGCGCTTTTTAAAAGATACATGACACTGAGGCCGAAGGCGATGGTGAAGGCCGCATACCCCAGAAAACAGCTGACGACATGGCTGATGAGCCAGTTGCTCTGCAACGCCGGGATGAGAGGCTGGATCCTGGTGTTTACGTTTGGCGAAAAAGAGGCATAGGCCATGAGAAGAAATGCCAGGGGGGCAACGAAAATGCCGGCGCTCCTCAACCCGGTCCGCCACTCGATGATCAGATAGAGGAGGATAACGGCCCAGGCGAAAAAAATCAGGGATTCATAGAAATTGGAAAGCGGCGCATGACCGATACCCAGTTGATAGGATGCCATCCATCTCAGCACAAGGGCGATTGTCTGAGCTGAAAATCCGGCGACGGTCGTCCACAAGGCAAGAAGCCCCCATAATTCCTTCCCCGTAATGAGCCTGAGGAGATAGAAGATGGACGCGCCGAAATAGATAAAGGTGACCCAGCTCAGGATGACCGTATCGCTCATGTTTCAACGTCCGTATCTTTAATCATCGTCATCATCCGTTCCTTTTCTCTTTGCAGACCCCGTGAATCTCGATTGGTCCTGCCGGCTATGCTGATCGCTGTTCGATCTCCCCGCGCCTCCACCGATATCCAGATCCGCCGGTGAGACGTAAAGAAGACCACCATGAACCCGGCGACCAGCAGGAAGGCGCCGGATGCAACAATCGGAAGACCCGGATCATGGGCGACCTGCAATCCGGTGTAATATTTCCTGTCCACGTGATCAAGAGAAAAAACGTAAGGCTCAAAAAGACCGGGATTAAAGAGAGTTACATATTCCATGATGCCCGGATTCATTTCCTCGATCACTTTAATATTTTTGAACACCCAGAACGGGGTATCTCCCTTCCGCGACCGGACATTCAGTTTCACCGCCGGCCCCATCTGCATCATGCTTTCCTCGATACGCAGAATTTGGACCTGCGCATGTTCCTCCGGCAGTTCAAAGACATCGCCGGCGCCGACGTTCAGGCGATGGATCTTCCCCTTTCCTCTTCTGAAGCTCAGGGATATTTTACCGTCCGGCGCCGTGCCGTAGCTCGACTGGTAAAACCTGATTCCCTCAAAGGTAATAGGATGATTGACCAATAATGATCCCTGATGGACGACACGTCCGTCTTTCAAAAACGTCAGATCCGAGCGATATTCCCTGGGGGCGCCGTTTTCATAAAAATCCACGTTAAACCGCTCGCAGCGAACGGTAAAATCCAGCTTTTTTATTCCCCCGTCCCCCTTGAGCTGAACCGTATCGGTGGCCTTTCCCTCCGTCACGCGGACGTGGGCGTTGAATCCAAACAGGGCGCCCGCAACAGCCCCTCCAATGATGACCAGGATGCTCAGGTGAATCACATAAACGCCAAAATGAGAGAGCCTGCCCTTTTCACCATACAGAAAGTCGCCCCGCGCCGTTTCCTTTTTTTCCACCTTGCCGTATTTCTTTTTCAGCAGAACTTCCAGTCGCTGAAGGGCGCTGTCGCGCCTCTCCTCTGTCGAAATTATCATCACATCCGACATGTCTTCAAGAGACGTAAATGCATCCGGAAAGGCTTTCGCCCGAAATGACTTCCATTTAACGGGAAAGCGGGAAAGCGAGCAGATCACGAGGTTCAGGGAGAGAAGCCCCAGAAGCAGGAAAAACCAGACGGAGTGATACAGATCGAAGACCTGCATATTCTGAAGGATAGCGGCCCATCCCGGCGGGATGCGCCGGGCGAGCTCCCGGGCGGCGTCCTGCTGGGGTATAAGGGAACCGGCAACAGCCAGAAGAACAATGAGGATTAAAAGGACAACGGCAAGATTGAAAGATGAAAACAACGACCACAGGACATTCTTCTTCACATTCGGGATGTTTTCTTTGCGCTTCATTGTCACCTTCAGGAAAAGATTAAGGCCCAGAGGATGTGGCCGAGAAGGAATAAGCCGAGCAACAAACTAGCGAGACCAAAAGTTGCCGAGATGAGCTTCAGCGGAATACCGGGGTGTTTTCTTTTAAGAGTCGAAAGCCGGTCGCCCGCAATCAGGCGATCGTACTCGAGGGGCCTCTGTTCCTTCAATTCCTCGAGGGTGTAAGTCCCCGTGAAAATAATCCGGTCCATGGGGAACTTGTTGGGAATGAAATGGGTGTTGAAGAAATGCACCGTGAAGATAAAGAGTGCTGCCAGCAGGGCTTCTTCGGAATGCACAAGGGCGGCCACATTGATAACCCAACCAGGGAAGAGATAGGACGACCATTCCGGTGTCCAGAGAAGAATGCCGGAGCC
>JAPLJQ010000277.1 GCA_026388495.1 Deltaproteobacteria bacterium
AGCGGCGTTCAAAGGATATACGAATTGAAGCGAAGCAATCCCGATATTATAAAAGGAAGCGATCTTTATAATATCGTCAGATCATCCATGATCGCGGACCGGAATCTCCTTCCGGAAACGTTGAATGAAATCGTTACTGAACTCGAATCAAAAAACAATGTGAAATCAATCGACCGGAACCGTCTTATCCTGACAGGCAGCGTCTGTAATCATCCGGACATCTATCAAGTAATCGAAGAAGCCGGCGGGGTGGCCGTATGGGATGATTTCTGTACAGGTTCGAGGTATTTCGATGGTATGATAAACGTCGATGGAGATCCCATAATCGCTATTGCAGAGAGATACTTAAATCGAATCATCTGCCCTGCAAAGCATTACAACCTGACGGGCAGAGCCGAAAGCCTCCTTGAAATGGTGAAGAAAAGCAACGCGGACGGGGTGATATTTCTCTTTCTCAAGTTCTGCGACCCACACGGATTTGACTACCCTACCCTGAAGGATTCCCTTGAAAAAGAAGGAATCCCCAGTATGCTTTTCGAGGTGGAAGACCAGCATCCTTCGGGAGAACAGTTGAAAACAAGGATCGAGGCGTTTTTGGAAATGATTTAGTTAAATGCAATACCCACAACTCCGACAGTTGGAACGGTATTATTGACGGCCTCGTAAAAAGTCGTCATTCCCGCGTAGAGACTGTGTCATAATGCTCTTTTTTGTCATTTCGAGCAACGCGAGAAATCTAAATGAATAATAATATTAACATATTAAGATTCCTCACGTTCGTTTGGAATGACATTTTCCCCTATTGTGACACAGTCTCGTAGGCGGGAATGACAAAAACGGGCCAAAATTGACTTTTTACGGAGGCGTCATTACTGAGTCAGGAGAATGAATATGACAGGAAAAGACCCGGAAAAAGAAAAATTAAATCCGTTGCCCGAATGAAAGAAATCATGACGCTCTATTATATAGACGCCAAAACGGCCGGACAGAACGGAAAAAAGGTTGCCTGGATTACCAGCGGAGGGCCGGTAGAACCTCTTATTACCATGGATGTGATTCCGGTTTACCCGGAAAATCACGGCGCCATGATAGGTGCCGGCAAAATGGGAACGGATCTGTGTGAAAAATCGGAGATCATGGGATATGCAAGGGATCTCTGTTCCTATGCCCGCGCAGATATCGCCTGTTCCCCTGTCAATGGCGGACCCATTGGCGGTCTTCCCAGGCCGGATATGCTGATCTGCTGCAATAACATTTGTGGAACAGTTCTGAAATGGTATGAAATCCAGGCCAGGTACTATGGAGTGCCTCTTTTTATTCTGGACACGCCGTTCTGCCATACCGGTTTCTCCGACGAAGCCAGAAAGTATGTGCGGAAACAAATAGCAGAATATATTGAATTTCTGGAGTGCGCCTGCGGAAAGAAATTCGATCACGATCGGATGAAGGAGGTGGGAAAACTCTCCATCAGGGGACAGCGGCTGTGGCAGGCCGTCCTGGATACGGCGAGACATAAACCGTCGCCGTTGAGCGCCTTTGATGCTTTTTTTCATCTTGCACTGATTGTGACCCTTCGTGGTACACAGCAGGTCATCGATTACTACACCATGCTGCTTAACGAAATGAATGAACGAATTAAAAGTGGGATCGGCGCCGTTGCAAAAGAGGAAAATCGATTATTGTGGGACAATATTCCCGTCTGGTACAGAACCAAATGGCTCTCAGAAAAGTTTGCCTCCCACAACACATGCCTGGTGGCTGATACATACACATCGGCATGGTGCGGCACCCTGAAATATATTGATGAAAATGATTTTCTGGAAACCATGGCAGAAGGCTACACCCGCATATATCTGAACATCGGTGTCGATCAGATGGCGGAAGAAGTCATGCAAATGGTTGACAGGTATGATGTAGCCGGCATCGTTATGCACTCCAACAGAAGCTGCAAGCCTTATTCCTTCGGCCAGTATGACATTCAGAGAATCGTTCAGGAGAAGATGGGCATTTCTTCTCTTATTATTGAAGCGGATATGGTGGACGAAAGAAGCTTTGCCGAAAGTCAAATCGAAACGAGAATAGAAGCCTTCATAGAAGTCATAAAAGGCAGGAAGGCCGGTTCTTTAAACCGGGCTCGGTGTGATAATCGAAAATTGACCAGAAGAACGGGGTAGTGATAACCGAACATTGACCACCCGGAGCCTTTATCTTCCTGCTAAAGTGGTTGGGTATTTACCAACCATTTGTGGAGGAGGAAAGGAGTGCTCAAGAT
>JAPLJQ010000166.1 GCA_026388495.1 Deltaproteobacteria bacterium
CCCATCCCGATTTCATTGGTAACAAAAATAACCGTCCCGGAAATCGCACCACAGGCATCCAGGATATCCTTGCAACGCTCGACGATGTCCTCTTCACGGATATCTTGCTTCTGTACTTCCGCTTGATACATAAGATTGTTTAGCCACAACGTCAGACAATCAATAAGAATAACGGCGCTTCCCTTCGCTCTGGTCAGGGCAGCGGCTAAATCCGTTGTTTCCTCGATGGTCTGCCAGTTTCCGGTGCGACGCGCTTCCCTGTGTTTCCGAATGCGTTCCTTCATCTCCTCATCGACAACGGGACAGGTGGCGATATACGTCCGGCCTTCGGCCATGGATTCTGCGATCTGCTGGGCATAGATGCTTTTGCCGCTTCTGCTTCCGCCGGTAATGAGAATGATTCTTGCCATTCGGTCTATCTCCTGTCTTAAGTCAGATGAAGCTGCCCTGTCTCACTCAGCCCTGTAAGGATGCCGCCGTTTTCATACAGTTCAATCGTCGTCACCGAAGCGGGTTTCACCGTAAACAGGATATACTGCCAGGGTTCAAGCTTCAGAAATTGGCAAATCAGGGTCCGGATAATGCCGCCATGGGTACACAGAAGAATCGTATCCGCGGGATCATGACTTAGCCGTTCAGCAACGCTTCGGACCCTTTCCAGAAAATTCCCGATACTTTCACCTCCCGGAAAAGCAAATACAGGGTCAAAAGCGCCCCAGCGGCTTACCATATCGGGGGAGGATTTTGCGATTTCGTCAAAACTCATCCCCTCCCACTGGCCAAAATCGATTTCCCGCAGATTATGATCGATCTCCATCCTGATTTCCCGCGATTCCAGAACGGCCGCGGCCGTTTCCATGCATCGCGCCATGGGGCTGCAGAGGCAACGGTCGAACATCCGGTCATGAAGAAACGTTTTCATCACACCGGCCTGCCGTCGCCCCCGCTCGCTCAGGGGAAAATCCGTGCTGCCGATATAACGATTGAGATACGCCTCGCCTATTTCACCATGCCTTAAAAGTAATAATTTCCGCGCCATAAACCCCAATAAAAAATCCACAGACCAAACTTCCCGATCCGTGGATGCCGTTTTTCACCATCGGTTGACTTGGCTTTGACTGCACCTCGCCCAAGTCAAAACCATCTTGTCTGCACAGGCAGGTCTTCTGACTTCCGGATCCTCCTACTTGCCGCGCCTTCCCATCTTATTAAAGAAAGTGGCGTTTGCAGCGTTCGTCCCCGGTTACAGCGGCGGGCCCGTGGCGGATTTGCACCGCCTTCCCTTGCGTCCATCCGGACTTCCCATGATTTTGAGATCAGGTAGCACAGGTAACGGAGACTTGTCAAGCCATGATATGACATCGGCGGAATAGTTCCCCTTCCGTGACAAACACAGGCAGTCTATGTGAAAATGGCTCCTGACGGAAACGGTCATACGAAGCTTCAGAATCGGCACGGGAAGCCGTTTCATGATAACCGATAATGCCATCATATAGAATTGCCATATAGAATTGTCTTGACTTTTATTAAAATGAGCATAGCATGAGTTTCTACAGTGTAATAGACATCACTGAAAAAGTTGATGATCTTTCTTCCCATACAGGGAAATCAAAGTAATTGTTGAAGCCCCGTCCATTACAGTGAGACGGGGCTTTTTGTTTTTAAGATTGAAAAAATGAAGAATCGTTGAAAATCGGCGTTTCAGAAAGGGAGGGGCTACATTGAATATACACTTAATCGAACATTCGAATAATTTTGCCAAGCTGCAGGATAATGTATGGGAAAGCGGCTGGTGGA
>JAPLJQ010000513.1 GCA_026388495.1 Deltaproteobacteria bacterium
CGTTTAAGGCGTCACGGATGCGGCGGGCTTCTTTTACCGGCAGATCAAGGATATCTTTCTGCGCCCTGCGGGACAGATGGATTGCGTACACTTATACCCCATGAGCATCGCAGAATTCGTTGAGCTCGCGGGTCTTTCTGGTCCGGATGTCGGCAAGTCCTTCCTCAATTGCTTTGAGGGTGTCTTCGCTGACGGGTTCCCGGTCGGTCTGGGAGGACATGAGGCGGGAAATAACTTCGTCATAGGTCTCCCGTGGGTGAGTCCGGAATTTTGTTAACGACTCTTTGGTTTCTTTCCGGATCCTGATGGGAATACTTTCCATGCACAATTATAGTATGGTGTACCATATCAGGCTACTGGTGTATGCATGGTGGCCGGTAACAGGTTAATGGAGGTACCGGTAGAATCATGTACTACGCATGAGCGATATTGTCCAGAAGCCAGGCCGGTGTTTGTGCGAAATGCCGGTTTTAGTGTATTATGAGCATTTCCCGTGCGAACTTTTTTGCGTTATCCAAGTCTTCTTTGCCGGGATGGCCTCTGTTCATTAACAGGAATTTGCCCCTGCAATGAAAATTTCCAAGGATCGTGGCACCCTTCTTCATCAGAGCATCCGCCAAAACGGCGATCATCTTTTCACTCCCCGCGGGACTTGATGATGTGCCGAAAATGGCGATCTTACGTCCCGTAAAGTCAGCGGATTCGACGAATTTTGTCATCGCCTCACCGGGTTTGCCGCCATACGTCCCGCTTCCCAGGAACAGGATCTTTGCATCTCCCAGTGGCGATGCCGTGACGTCCCCCGCCTTGATGCCCAGCTCTTCCGCGATGGCATCCGCCACTTTCCTTGTATTTCCTCCTCTTGAAAAAACCAGTACAGCGATATCGGCCATGATTTCAGATATTTGGTTGTCTGCTATATGTATGGTTCTGTGCAGTCCCCAGAGAAGCACGGTGCCGCTGATAGTTCTATTCTCTAAATGCTGTAATTCGAAAATCTTTTCGGGATCATCTTTGTTCAATTATCCAAACCTCACGTGGGGCGCTCCCGTGGCGGTTCGGTTAACGGCAATCTGCCCAGCGAGGCTCCGAAGAGGCGGCCGAGCGACCCATGCAGAGGGGTGGGATGTATCGCTACCTGTGTCAAAAATCAAAGGGACATATAATAAAAAACATAAAAACATAACCCAAATAACAAAAACACCATATGGAAAATAATTAGATTTACGAAATTTTTTGGGTCTTTGAAATATGATAACTTATTTTCTGATTCATGATGTTGAATAAAGTAATTGAGAGTCTGTGGATAAATTACATTGGGAGATATTTTTTCTTTCTCTCTTCTTGAGATTAGAAAATTCAAAAAATTATAACAACTCTGCATTTGTATGGCCAAATAACGCAGAACAAAATATACAACTGCTATAGCTATTACTATTGACAGAGCAAAAAAAAGGAATGAACCTACTAAGAGAAATTTCAAATTACTATGGCTATTTAGTGAATTGCTTGTCGTTGCAATCCATATTATCGCCGCAATTGAAAGTGTCGTTGTCCATTTGACAAAATTGATTCCCCCATTGAAAAGATTATTTGATAACTCTAATAATTTATTTTCAGTTTCTTCAATATTTGATGGACTAGTGTCTAAACAATTTAATTATTATACATAATGCTTGGACATCTTCTTGTCTGCCATTTCCCGCGTAAACTTCCA
>JAPLJQ010000092.1 GCA_026388495.1 Deltaproteobacteria bacterium
GAACGATTTCTTGATCTTGTTTGCGGCTCAAATAAAATCAGCATCCTCTCCGGCGCCGGAACCAGCACGGAATCCGGCATTCCCGATTTCAGAGGCAATTCATCATACTGGAAACAGTATGGCTCCGAGGATTTTACCTACCAGAACTTTCTGACCCGACGGGACGTCCGGGAACGCTACTGGGCCATGGATCGTCGTTTCTATCAGATGATCACAACGGCCCGGCCGAATGATATACACAGAGCAATTAAACGTCTGGACGAACAAGGGAAGCTTGACTGTATCGTGACCCAAAACGTTGACGGTCTTTTTCAAAGAGCGGGTGTCGATCCCTCCCAGATCATCGAAGTACACGGAACTGCGCTTCGCGTCAATTGTCTGAATTGCGGAACGGTCTACCCAAGACAGGAGATTGAAGGGATTTTAGAGACGGGCGAGCAGGAGCCACATTGTCAAATATGTCATGGTCTACTAAAACCAATGACGATCCTTATGGGAGAAGACTTGAATCAGTCAACCCTCGGAGATGCCCTGTTCAGGATATGTTCTTCTGAATTGCTGCTCGTTATCGGAACCAGCCTTCAGGTGGATCCTGTGGCATCTATTCCTGAAATTGCTTGGCAAAAAGGTGTCAAAATTATCATCATCAATCTGGATTACACGACGAAAGATGGTCTCGCGGAGATGGTCATCAGACAGAAGGGAGCAGGCTTTTTCAAAAGGATCATGAAATATTTAGATCGATGAGCTTGCGGATTTTCAGAGACTCACCGATAACATGCGTGGTTTCATTTGATCAATGCCTTCGCCGCCTCGACGACGCGTTGGACGGTGATGCCGAATTTCTCATATAGAATTTTCGATGGCGCGCTCGCACCAAAACGATCCATTCCAACAATCGCTCCATCCAGACCCACATAATGCTCCCAGCCCAGCCTGATGCCCGCTTCAACGGCAACCCGTGCCCTGACTTCCAATGGCAACACATCATTGCGGTATCCCACCGGCTGACGGTCAAATATCTCCCAGCTTGGAAGGGATACTACCCTCACATTCAACCCCTCGGATGACAGGGCTTTTGCCGCTTCCAGAGTTAAAATCACTTCCGAGCCCGTACCGATGAGAATCACATCAGGCAGACCGTTACCCGTATCCAGAAGGACGTATCCCCCCTGCTGAAGACCGGTGGCCGGCGAAAGTTCCAGTCGACTCAAAACCGGTAAGTTCTGGCGGGTAAAGATCAAAGCGGTCGGACCTCTTTGATTGAGGATCGCGGCGCGCCAGGCTTCCACCGTTTCATTGGCATCGGCAGGACGAATCACGGTTAAATTGGGTACGGCACGCAGATTCATGACGTGCTCGACGGGTTGATGTGTCGGTCCGTCTTCTCCCAGGCCAATACTGTCATGGGTAAAGACAAAAATAACCCGAAGTCCCATCAGAGCCGCCAGGCGGATCGGAGGACGCATATAATCGGAAAAGGTCAAAAACGTTGCCGTATAGGGAATCACACCTCCGTGGAGGGCCATACCCAAGGCAATGGCGCCCATGGCGTGCTCACGTACACCAAAATGAATATTCCGGCCCCCGTAGCCCCATTCACCACCGACGGCGCCCTGTATATCTTCATGGGCACCGGGTTGCTGAAAATCACCATACCCCTTAAGCCAGGTGAACGTTGAAGGGTTCAGATCAGCCGAGCCGCCCATGAGCTCCGGCAGTCGGGGAGCAAGGATCTGCATGACAGATTCTGAAGCCTTGCGTGTCGCAATATCTTTTGATTCCGCCTCATAAAAGGGAAGCTCCCTATCCCAGTCATCGGGGAAATCGCCTTTCATGATCCGCTTGAATTCGACTGAC
>JAPLJQ010000315.1 GCA_026388495.1 Deltaproteobacteria bacterium
AGTTCACTCGCCAAGTCCGAGGGCGAATGCGCTCGAACGATTTGTTCGGCCGTGCGAGTCAGCGCGCGGTCGGACTAATCGGGCGAGTGCCTACGCGCAACTCGCCGTTCGGTCGCGCGCAGCGCGGCCGAACAATTAATATACGAAAAGACTTGAATCACCCAAAATCCCGGTAACAGTGCCAAACATTCAAAGAAAATTCAAGCATTATCATTAAAGAAATTCTCCTTGACATCCATTATTGATCCATAATATCAGAATATACGAAATACGCTTATCAAAAGAAAGGAATTATCAGGCAACAATGTCTCCTCTACCGACGCTTCCCGAATTTCAGCAGTATCTGCTTTCCAGAAAGCTCGTTCCGGAAAAGAATGCACCCTATTACGCCTATTGGGTCAGTCGGTATTTGGCCTTCTCGAACCGTCTGGAAAATATGGACAAGGCGGAAATGCTCCAGAGGTTTCTTGACGATTTGCAATCGCGTCAGCATATGGAAGACTGGCAAGTGCAGCAGGCCAGAGAGGCCGTACAGCTCTACACAAACCATTTCCTCGATGGAAACACTTCCGACGGGAAGACGGCAGGCGGGAATATATCATCGAATACGTTCGAGCCGGACGGTGTCATGGCAAAAATGCGGGAAGCCATCCGCATCAAGCATTATTCTTACAGTACGGAAAGAACGTACCTGGACTGGGTTAAACGATTTTTCGAATACACGGGTAAAGTGAAGGGAGGGGCAATCCGGGAAACACCCGGCGCTGCCGAAATCAGGGATTTCCTGTCCTATTTGGCTGTGAGTCGGAATGTCTCTGCCTCAACCCAGAACCAAGCCTTCAATGCCCTCCTGTTTCTGTTCAGAAGCGTTTTGAACATCGAAATCGGTGATTTAAACAGCACGGTCCGGGCAAAGCGGGGACCGAAGCTGCCCGTCGTATTGACTGTCGAAGAAGTAAGGCAAATATTTTCCTTTATGGAAGGAACATCTCTGCTGATGACTCAGCTTCTTTATGGGGCGGGATTGCGCCTCATGGAGTTGTTTCGTCTGCGGGTTAAAGACATTGATTTTGGCGCGGGCCTGATCCTGGTTCGAGCCGCCAAAGGCGACAAAGACCGCTCGACGATTTTGCCCGTTGGCATCCGGGAGGCCCTCCGGCAGCACCTGAATGAAGTCAAGGCGCTCCACGAACTGGACCTCGCGGCGGGATTTGGGGAGGTTTATCTGCCCGATGCGCTGGCCCGGAAATATCCGAACGCCGCAAGAGAATGGAAATGGCAGTATGCTTTTCCCTCGGCAAAGCTCTCCGTAGATCCACGGAGCGGGAAGGTCAGAAGGCATCACCTGAGCGAAAAATCCATCCAGAACACAGTAGCGATCGCCGTCAGGAAGGCCGGCATTGCGAAGCATGTAACCGTTCACACCCTGAGGCACAGTTTCGCCACCCATCTCCTCATGAACGGCGTCAATATCAGAGAAATTCAGGAGCTTTTGGGCCATAAAAACGTGGAAACCACCATGATCTACACCCATGTGATGCGGGACATGGCGAATGCCCCGACGAGCCCGCTTGATTTGCTTTTTAAGGAAGATAGGAAATGATCAAGAAAGAAAATACCGGACTCCTGACCATCGAAATCAATCCTGAATTCCAGAAGGCTCTGGACTTGATGGAGGATTCACGCAGGCATGTCTTTATCACGGGCCGGGCGGGCACGGGAAAGTCTACCCTGCTCAACTATTTCAAAGAACATACGGAAAAGAAGGCCGTCATTCTGGCTCCGACGGGCGTGGCCGCCATCAATGTGGGCGGGCAGACCATTCATTCCTTCTTCAGGTTCAAGCCCGATGTGACCCTGTCTGCCATTCGGAAAAAATACAAGAACGAGAAAAAGAATCTCTACAAAAAGCTGGAAATCATTGTCATCGATGAGATTTCCATGGTGCGGGCGGATCTTCTGGACTGCGTGGATAAATTTCTTCGCCTCAACGGTCCCGATGAAAAGCTGCCTTTCGGCGGCGTCCAGATGATCTTCATCGGCGATCTCTATCAACTTCCCCCGGTCGTCACGGGGCAGGAAAAGGAAATTTTCCGGGAACATTACGCGACTCCCTACTTTTTCAGTGCCAGAGTCTTCGAAGAGCTGGATATGGAATTCATTGAGCTGGAAAAGATCTACCGCCAGAAGGACGATGAATTCATCCGCCTCCTGAACGTCATCCGGAACCGCACCGTAACCGATGACGATCTGGCTCTGTTTAATCAGCGTTTTAACCCGCAATTCGAAGCGCTGCCCGACGATTTTTACATCTATCTCACCAGCACAAACGAGCAGGCCAACCGCATCAACGACGAACGGCTCGCCAAATTACCGGGTAGAATCTGGTCGGTCCGGGGTCTTATTGAAGGAGATTTCGGCGCGGAATATCTGCCGACACAAATAGAGTTAAAGCTCAAGAAAGGCGCCCAGATCATGCTCCTGAATAACGATTCATCCGAACGGTGGGTGAACGGAACTGTCGGGAAGATGATGGGCATCAAGAAGGATGAAGAGGGGCAGGAGATCATCCTTGCCAGGCTGGATAACGGAAAGAAGGTAGAAATCACACCCAACACCTGGGAAATATTTCGCTTTTTCCTCAAGGACGGCGAGCTTTCCTCCGAAACCGTCGGGTCCTTCACCCAGTATCCCCTCCGGCTGGCTTTCGCCGTCACAATCCACAAAAGCCAGGGAAAGACCTTTGAAAAGGCCATCATTGACGTGGGACGCGGCACCTTCGCCCACGGCCAGATGTACGTGGCTCTGTCACGCTGTACCACTCTGGAAGGCATCGTCCTGATGAAGCCGCTACGGAAAAATCACATCCTGATGGACTGGCAGGTGGTGAAATTCCTGACGCGTTGCCAGTATGACCTGGCGGCCCGGCAATTCCCCAGGGAAGAAAAAATAAGGCTTATCGAAGAAGCCGTCAAAAAAAGGAAGAATCTGGAAATCATCTATCTGAAGGCAAAGGATGAAAAGTCCCGCCGCGTCATCAAGCCCCTTACTGTCGGAGAAATGGAATACAACGGGCATCCTTTCATCGGGCTTTCGGCCGTCTGTCTGATGCGCAAGGAAAAGCGGGTTTTCAATGTGGACAGAATCCTCGAAATCAGCGACCCCCCATGATTACCGTTAAATGGGCGCTGTCTCTATTTATTATTTATCCTACAAACAGCCCTATGGCAACCAGTGTGGGGGTTACAATGTTTAAGACCACGTTCAGGCCCATTGACGGTATCAGTTTTTTCGTATCTTCGGCGTACCGGATCGCACCGACAAAAGCGGGCACGGCAATGACCAGGGTGCCCAACCCCAGCAGGCTGCCCGTAGGCAAATACCCGAAATAAACACCGACGATGATAGACAGATAGGCCATAAACAGAAATGCCCCATAGATCAGGCTGCTGGTTTTTTTGCCGAGGAGAATCGGAACGTTCTTTCTGCCTATCGTTTTATCCGCTTCAACATCGGGAAACTGGTTCAGAAGGAGCAGGTTGTTCACTAAAAAGAAGGGTACAAGCGAACCGACCAGCGCGATCCAGGAGTATTGACCCGTGAGAACAAAATGTGTGCCCACGACCATGAGCGGACCAAATCCCAGACCGGGTGCGATCAGGCTCAACACGGGATGGTATGCCACCCATGGAGAATAGGCGACGATAATCAAAAAACCGACTAACCCCAGAGGAAGCAGCAATATGCCTCTCACATACAGAAAGTACGCGCCTACCAGGCCCGCAACCGCCAAAGATATGACGGCAGTGCCCAGAGTCTGGCGCGCCACAGCGGGGTTCTCCGGCAGAGTTCCGGTGCCGCCGCTGAAGGGAGTC
>JAPLJQ010000217.1 GCA_026388495.1 Deltaproteobacteria bacterium
GCGTTTTTGTACGACACAAAATTCAGTTCCTGCGGTCCTGTTTTACTTGAATGCCAGACGTCATAAATGTCCGGGTCCAGGGGGATGGTCCAGCCGAGAATCGTCGCATCAAAACGCCTCTTGTTGATGAAATCGTTCACAAAAGCAGCCCATTCGAGGACCCTGATCTTAACCTTGATGCCTAATTCGCCAAGCCGCCTCTGTATGATCTCGGCGCACTTGCTGCGGACTTCATTCCCCTGATTGGTAATGATTTCAAATACAAAGGGCTGACCGTTTTTATCAAGAATGCCATCACCGTCGGTATCACGCCAGCCGGCCTGTGCAAGGAGTTCTTTTGCCTTCGTGGGATCGTATGGATACGTCTTTACATCGGGGTTATAGACCCAGGTGCCAGGCTTGAAAGGACCCGTTGAAGGCTTTCCCAGCCCAAGCAGAATCCCCTGGATTATCTCATCCCTGTTAATCCCGTAGGCAATGGCCTGACGCACCATTTTGTCCGCAAACATCGGGTTTTTCAGATTATAACCCAGATATGTATAGGAAAAGGAAAGATACCGATACTTATTGAAATTTCTCCGGAATAAGTTGTTTTCCGTCTGACGCATGTACTGAAGGGGTGTCAGGCCCATCCGGTCGATGCCGTTTGCCCGCAATTCAAGAAACATGGTGGCCATATCCGGGATGATGCGCATGACATATCCATCGATATAAGGTCTCCCCTCAAAATAGTCCGGATTGGACACAAGGACAATCTTCTGGCCGGGTTTCCATTCTTTGAACATGTACGGCCCCGTTCCGACGGGATGACGCGCCAAAGGCGATGTTGTGATGTCCTTTCCCTGAAGAAGGTGTTTCGGCAGGATCGCATTGCTCCAGCTCATGAGGGCCGGGGCAAATGGTTTATCATAGGTCACCCTGATTGTATGGCTGTCAGGAACTTCAACCGTCTTGACCTTGAGAAAATCACCCGCATAGGGCGTAGGGGTACGGGGATCGATCGTGACCTGATAGGTAAACAAGACGTCTTCGGCGGTAAAGGGATAGCCGTCATGCCACTTCACACCTTTTCTAAGATGGAAAGTGATCACCAATCCTCCATTCGACACATCCCAGGATTCCGCGAGATCACCAACAATGTTCAGGTCTTTATCATACTTGACCAGGCCGTTGAAAACCATGGACGCTATCTGGTGAGAGGTGTTGTCCGAAGAAAGGACGGGGAGCAGGTTGCTGGCGTCTCCGATGGACCCTTCCACCATAATATCCCCGTAAGCGGGGCGTGCATCAGATGAGCGAGTGACTGCATTCCCCTGATCTGATTGGCTGCAGCCCCACAAGGCCCCATGAATAAGGATGAAAAAAATAAACATTATCGTTTTCAACGGTTTCATGAGCAGGGAGGTTACTGAATACAATCCTCTTTTGCAATGAAATTATGCTTTCCCCATCAGGAATGACGTTCCAGTAAAAAATCACATTGCCATACAGGCAAGCTTCTCCTATACTGCCCCTATACAACATGAAATTCCAATAATATTCCTCCGGCAAGTAAACATGTCAAAGATTGTCATGCCGGACTTTATCCGGCATCCAGTATTTTCAGTAGATTCCGGCTTTCGCTGGAATGACGGAATTTTAGATATTATGTTACCGGAGTAAATAAGATGGTTATCGGAAAGACGATGAAAATTGTGGCGACCGGCGATATTCACTACGACCTGATGCGAAACCTGACGGACCATGAAAAATTTCATCATTTCATAGAACGCCTGAAAAGCGAAAACCCGGATGTGCTTGTACTGACGGGCGACACGGTGGGGCTTGGCTCCTCGAAGCTTGAAGAATGTCTGAATTTTTTTACTGACATTGCACCGGTGCGGCTCATGGTTTTCGGCAACCACGAATACTGGAGCCCTGAAGGTGATACATTCAGGCACCTTGAAGACATGAAGACCAGAATCAAGGGGTGCGGCTTTAAAATTCTTGATGAACATCCGGAGATCATCGATGATATCGGATTTGCAGGCAACTGCGCCTGGTACGATTATTCCTTTGCGGGGACGGAAGCGCCCCCCCGCTCATCATATGAAAAGAAGATGTACAGCGGGCACATTATCTGGAATGATGTCCATATGGTCAGGCTTGGAAAAACGGACGGCGACTATACGGATGAACTTCTGGCCAAACTGGAAGGCGATATACAGACCCTTGAATCCCAAGTGGATCTGATTATCGTCGTCACCCATCATATCGGATTTGCGGAAATGCTGTCCATCCAGGAAGATTTTCCCGGGTTGAATTTTTGCAACGCCTTTATGGGCAATCGCAAACTTGGAGACATGCTTCTTCGGCATCCGAAGGTCGGATACCACGTCTGCGGCCACACCCACTTCACGAAAGTGGTCGAGAAAGAACATCTGATTTCAGTGAACCCGGGTTCAACCTATGACGAGAAAAAATTCCTGCCTATAACAATCCGCAAGGGGTAGCTCGGTACCGTATCAGGAATTTCTTGCCACAGCCGGGTTTGTGCCGCGTTATTACCTTTCCTTTCCTCTCTTGTTTATGATAAGAACAAAGATATCCCATATCTAAGCTATACACATGCCCGCAATGACCCGTAAAAAGAAATGGACACATGATCATGTCAAGGGGAAGTTAGAACGAATTCCCTTTGGCCTGGCCGGCATGTGGGATATCCTGCATAACGCCATCCGGAATTATCAGTTCAACGGCAACGCTAATCAGGCGGCGGCGATATCCCTTTACGCCATCTTATCCTTTATTCCCCTCTTCATTCTGACCATCCTGGTGGTCAACTCTGTCTTCGCTTCCCATCCGCTCATCCAGAGGGATCTGATCGAGATGATCCGGGGATTCCATCCCTATTTCTCCGATTCTTCGCTGACCCAACTGGGTCAGATCGAACAGAAAAAACGGATTCTCGGCTGGGTCGGAATTTTCAGTTTGATCTGGTTTTCCGCCATGATCTTCAGCGCCATCGAAACGGCCATGAACGTCATCTTCCGGTCGCGGAAATACCGGAATTATGTTGTATCCAAGCTGCTGGCCATCGCCATGATCCCCATGGGATGGACCGTAGGCGTTGCCAGCGTGGGCATTACCTATATTGCAACCCTTCTGGCCAAACAGTCTCTCCTGTCGCCTGACGGGTCCTTTATCTTTCCCATCCTTCACGGTGTTCTCTTTCGCTTCGTTTTACCGTATCTTTTGACGGTTGCATTCTTTACCGTTGTATATAAAGTGATTCCCACGACAAAAGTCAGCTGGGGAAATGCCTTCATCGGCGCCGCAATTTTTTCCGCTCTGATGGAAATCGCAAAGCACTTCTTTACCTGGTACGTCGCCAATTATACCCGATACCATGTTATTTTCGGTTCCCTTGAAACGGTCGTCATCCTTGTCATATGGGTCTTTTATGTCGCCTTGATCCTCCTGTTCTGCGCAGAACTGATTTCTTCTTACCAGAGGAGAGATCTGATCCTGCTCGAAAAGGCCTTCCTGAAACCGAAGAAAAAAATGATGAGAATTGACGAGCGTCTTTTCCGGAAATTCGGACGGATGTATCCAAAAGGTTCCTACATTTTCAGGGAAGGAGACACGGATAAAGACATGTTCTACATCCTGATGGGGCATGTACGTGTGGAAAAAAAGGCCGGCCATGTGAAAAAGGTGTTGGCCGATTTAGGCGCCGGAGAGTATTTCGGTGAAATGGCGGCACTGATTGATGCCCCACGCACCGCCTCTGCCCAAGCCACACAAGACAGCAACCTGGCCATCATCGATGGGAACACCTTTCGAAATCTTCTTCGGGAAAGCGAAGATGTATCTCTTTTCATGCTCAAAGAGTTTTCAAACAGAATAAAGCATACGAACGTCGCTCTTGAAGAGTTGACTCAATCATGGGTGAAGCTGACGGCCATCATCTATTTTATAAAAGAGTGGCCGCTACAGGATAACCGGAATCCTGTCAACGACCTCTCAAATTACACCAGGAAGGAACAGGGAGAGATTCAGCAGGTTTTGAATGAACTCAGCAATCATGGAATACTGAACATCCGGGATGGGCGTATTGTCGAATTTCTCAAAGATCGCGCCTGGGATATGGTAACCCATCAGATTTTTTTCCAGGATAGACGGACTGAAAAGCGCAAGTCGAACCTCCCCGACACAGGGTCCGGGCATCCCGGCAAGGACATTGTCTAATAAAGCGCAAAGACTTGTTGTAACGATTCGACAGATAGGGTAGTATATTCAACAAAAGTTTCAATTTATGATCGGTATTTCAAAACTATATTGCGGGGCGGTGGAACCCTCCGATGTTCTTCGTTATGGGAGAGAGTCTGGCAAGCTCCCCTCCCATCTTCTTCAGTTCTCAAAAGACAAGCGGCCTGTCGTGGTCTGGAATGTGACAAGGCGCTGCAATCTGAAGTGCGTGCATTGTTATTCAAGCTCTCAGAATATCCGTTATGATGATGAACTGACCACCGAAGAGGGGAAAAGGCTGTTATCGGATCTGGCTTCCTTTGGATCTCCCGTAATCCTGTTCTCCGGCGGGGAACCGACGATGCGGGAAGATCTTCCTGAACTGGCTCAGTTTGCCGTGGATAGGGGCATGCGGGCTGTCATATCAACCAATGGGACCTTGCTGACGAATAAAGCGGTCGATATTTTTAAAAGGATCGGACTGTCCTATGTGGGTGTAAGCCTCGACGGGATGAAAGAAATCCATGACCGGTTCCGGGGCGTTCCAGGGGCCTTCGACAAGACACTGACGGGAATCAGAACCTGCCAGGAAGCGGGAATCAAAGTGGGCATTCGCTTTACGCTGAACAGGAAAAATATTCTTGACATTCCTTCCATTTTCGATCTCCTTGAACAGGAAAACATACCCAGGGCCTGCTTTTATCATCTCGTTTACTCCGGCCGCGGATCCAGGCTGATCGATGAAGACCTCTCTCATGAGGAAACCCGTAAGACCGTGGATCTGATTATGAACAGAACCCGTGATTTATTTGACCGGGGAAAACCGAAAGAGATCCTTACCGTGGATAATCACGCCGACGGCCCCTACGTCTTTTTGAGAATGCAGAAGGAAAACCCGGAGCGGGCGGCGGAGATCATGGCCCTGCTTCTTATGAATGAGGGTAACAATTCAGGAACAGGTATCGGCTGTGTGAGCTGGAACGGCGATGTCCATCCGGATCAGTTCTGGAGAAACATATCCTTCGGCAACGTGAGGGTGCGGCCATTCAGTGAAATCTGGACGGACACGTCCCATGATCTGATGCGTCAATTGAAGGACAAGAAAAAATTTGTAACGGGCAGATGCGCCACGTGCGGCTGGCTCGACATATGCGGGGGAAACTTCAGGGCCAGAGCGCAGGCGGTCACGGGTGATATATGGGCTCCCGATCCGGCCTGCTATCTTACAGAAAGAGAAATAGAAAAAGGTGGTTAAGCATTTTTTTGCAAATCGGTAAATACATTTTACTCTGAATATCAGGAGGGGAATAATGGACAAGGACATTTTGAAAGAGAACATCGAACTGGTTCAGCACCTGAAAAATCTCCCTATGTTGCAATTCTTCGGGAAGGAAGACTTTAAAAAGATTTTTAACTTCAGCAAAATTAAGAGATATAAACCCGGTGACGTCATCATTCAAGAAGGAAGCTCCGACAAATGGGTATACTTCCTTATATCGGGAAAGGTAAAGGTCATGAAGCTTGGCGAGGAGATTGATGTCCTTCAGCGCACGGGCGATATCTTCGGCGAGATGTGCATTATCGATGGAGGTCCCCGGTCCGCATCGATATGCGCATCCGAAAACGCGGTCTGCCTTGCCATGGATGTTTCATTCGTAGACAACCTTGCCGCCGACGATCAGATCGCTTTCTCCGCCATATTTTACCAGATTGTGGCCGAGGTGCTGGCGCGCAGATTAAGAGAAACCAGCGAAGAACTTGTCCAGGAACAGGTCATGAAAGAGATCCTGTCGAACCGCTTA
>JAPLJQ010000547.1 GCA_026388495.1 Deltaproteobacteria bacterium
CGACAGCCCCGCTCATCATCATGGAGCAGGCCGAAGGCCTTGTGGTCGCGGACACGGCAACGTGCGTCGGATGCCGACGTTGCGAACTGGCCTGCACCGAATTCAATGAAGGACGGGCTGCACCCTCCATATCGAGGATCAAGGTAGACCGGAACCTGAACTTCGGGCCCGCAGGCACGCTGTCCTGGCGGGAAGGTCAGGGTAACTGGGGCGACGGACTCATTGTTCAGGACCTGTGCAAGCAGTGCCCCCACCCCGTGCCGTGCGCCAACATCTGCCCGGAGAATGCCATCGTGGTCGGCTCTGCGGGAAAAGCGCGGGTGATCGACCTGAATAAGTGCACGGGATGTAAAATCTGCCTGAAAGCCTGCCCCTGGGAAATGATCTCCTTCGATCCGGATACACAAAAGGCGACCAAGTGCCACCTTTGTGGCGGCAAGCCGAAATGCGTAGAAGCCTGCCCTTCGGGGTCTCTGAGTTTTGTGAACTGGCGCGATCTGACGGACAAGATTCCGCCTCGCGTCGCAACGGTGACTATTCTCCCGCCCGACAGGGCCATCTCCTGCCAGGCGTGCCATTTGCCCGGTCAAAAGACAAACATCCGGGAATGGTTTCGGATGCTGCGGGGTGCGTTGAAGGGAGGAAAACCCTTTTCTTTGCAGTCGTTCGGCTCCCGGTGGATTGATGTTATCGGCACGATCGCACTCACTGGCGCAGTGGCTTTTGTGGTGATCCATGGCGTGCTGCGCAAGGTGGTGAAACGATGAAGAGAATCTACCTTCATCCTCTGCCCGTCAGGATATGGCACTGGGTGAATGCCATCACGGTCATACTGCTCCTTCTGACAGGTTTCCAGTTCCGCGTACCGGGCATTGCATCCCTCTCGCCTCACAATTTTTCTTTAGCATTGCACAAATGGGCGGGCATCACGATGACGGCCTTGTGGACTTTCTGGCTCACCTATGGTCTGGCAAGCGGCACCCTTCGCCGTCACTATGCAATCCGCAGGCGCGATCTCAGAGGGATTGCCGGGCAGATGAAATTTTACCTGATGTCGATCTTCAGGGGAGAGAAAAACCCGTTCCAGCCGACGCCCGAGGAGAAATTCAACCCACTCCAGAAGCTTGCCTACGTCTTCATGATGGGCATTATCACACCGGTCATGATCTTGACGGGGCTGCTGTTCGTCAAGGTGTTCTTCATCCGCGACTATCTGCTGTTTGTCAACGCCATCAAGGTTATTGACGCCATTCACGTGACGGGGCTGTATGTATTTGCAATTTTTCTGGTGATCCACGTCTACATGGCCACGCTTGGTGCGACCGCTTTCTCGCACATCAAGACGATGATCGTGGGCTACGAGGAAGAAGCAGACGATCCTGCGGGTGGCGGCAGAGAGGCTGCCGCGGAAACCGAAATGACCGTTGAAAAGGAGAGCGAGAAGCTATAGAGGGCCAAACGACGGCGGTCCTTTGGCGTGAGATCGGCTTTTTGAGAAAGGAAAGATGTGACCATGGCCGCATACGGAGGATGGTCCGGGAAAGTCCTTCATGTCGATTTATCGACGGGGCGCACCTGGACCGAGGACACTATCGAGAAATACAAGGATTACCTGGGCGGTACCGGGATCGGCTATAAGGTGATGTGGGACGAGGTATCGGCGGGAACAGGCCCCTATGATCCGGCCAATCGAATCGTCTTCGCCGTCGGTCCCCTTGCGGGCACCGGCGCCCCCTGCAACGGCCGGACCGCTGTCACAAGTCTCTGGCCGACGTGCTCACCGAAGCCGCTGGTGGCGACAGGTCACATGGGCGGTCAATTCGCCGCGAAACTGAAATACGCCGGGTATGACGCCGTCGTGATCATGGGAAAGGCCGAGCGCCCTGTCTGGCTTTCAATCGCCGACAGCAAGGTGGAAATCCGGGATGCCCGCCGGCTCTGGGGGACAGGAATCCGCCAGGCTACCTCTGCGATTGCACAAATCATGGGGCCAGAGGCGGTCGTTGCTGCTATCGGCCAGGCAGGGGAAAATCTCGTTCCCATGTCCGTGGTTATCAGTTCCGTTTCCCATTCCGCCGGCGGAATCGGTTCACTGATGGGCTCCAAAAACCTCAAAGCCATCGGCGTCTGCGGCACCGGCAGCGTACGGATCGCCGGCGACAAGGAACAGTGGGAAAAGCTCATCAAGTACCACCTCTCCCTTCTCGGTGCGAACAACCAGCACGTCGTCCCCAGTTCGCCTCAGCCCTGGGCGGAATATCATGACCCCGCGAGCCGCTGGAGAGGGTCCAGGAGACGTACCTGGGGAGCGGCACCCCGTTTCGTCGAAACAGGAACGTGCGATCCCCATGACCTGAACCGAATCGCCTACCGGACCAACAATGCGGCCTATTTCCTGGGTGATATTGCCTGGCAGCACACCATACGGGGCAATGGCTGCACGAGCTGCCCTATCGGCTGCCACACGATGCTCAAGGTCCCCGACGTCGCCCCAAAGTACGGTATCTCGGAAATTCAGCAGAATACCTGCGCCGGTCTTAATTTCGGCCGTGCGTTCTTCAAGGATTTCCCTGACGGCCCTCGGGGGAAAACGAGCCTGGAGGCCTGCATGGTAGGCATGCACCTGGCCGACGATCTTGGAGTCTGGTGCAACTATGGCCAGATGCAGCGAGACTTCAAGAAGCTCTACTATGACGGCACTCTCCGGAAAAAACTGGGCAATGCTGAATTCAGGAGTTACTCTTGGGACAAATACGAAAAAGGAGATCCGTCTTTTCTCTTTGAGCTGTTTCCGCGTATTGCTGCCAGGGATGGTGAACTGGGAACTGTTCTGGGTCTCGGGACGGGCTACCTCCTGCATCGCTGGGCCATATCCGAAGATGCCTGGACAAAGGACAAGGATCTTTCGTATTGGAAAATGGGTCACCCCAAGCATCACGCCAACGAGGATGCGGGCCAGTGCGGCGTTCTGATCAACCTGCCGTACAATCGAGACGCCCAGTGCCACTCCCATTCCAATTTCACGCGCAACGGCCTGCCCATAGCAGAACAGAAAAAGCTTGCCGCCGAAATCTGGGGCTCGCCCGATGCCGTGGATGCCGTAGGGGCCTACACGCCGATGAACCCGTACAAGGCAAAAATGGCTAAGTGGTCCCTGCTTCGCAAGGAACTCCATGACTCCCTTTCTCTCTGCAACTGGATGGGACCCTGGGTTGCCTCGCCGTTGAAGGAGCGGGGCTACCGAGGCGATAATTCCATCGAGTCGATGCTCTACAGCCTTGCGACGGGAGACCGGAAGGATCGACAGGAACTTGATCTGGTGGCCGAACGGATCTTCGTTTTGCATCGTGCCCTCACAATCCGCAACATGGCAACGAAGGAAATGCGCGCCGGACATGACGCAATCCCGGAATGGGTGTTCACGGACAAGTCGGGGAAGGCGCCTTTCACGAAAGGCACGATTCACATGGATCGTAATGACATCAAACTTGCCGTGGATCTCTTTTACGGTGAGCTGGGATGGGACCGGGCCACGGGGGCGCCGACGGGGCAGACTTACCGCAGGCTCGGCCTCGGTCGAATTGCCGTAGAACTGGGGAAGCGAAAGCTTCTGCCGTGATGCACACAGGGGGGCAACCGTGAACGTGGATAAGATCGATGAGGCAAACGAATTGAGGCAAGCCGAAGACCTTGTGCAGGCAACGGCTGACATTGTCCGGCAGGAAAGCGGGGCAGGCCTGCTTATTCAGGCGGCCGAGATCTGTCATCGGCTGGACGGCCAAAATAACCGTCCCCCTCAGGCGGTCGAATTCGGAAGCCTGCTCAAGAAAACAATGGATGAAAATGAAGATATCCGTGAGCTTGTCGCCGGGGACGGGTCCCTGTATTATTTCTCGACGCGCTTCATGACCGGGGCCTATGCAACGGTGCTGCTGAAAAAACGGGGCGACCCCCTGAGGCTTATCGCGGACATTGTTCGGCAAAACGCTGCGGACTATCTCCGACCGGTTCCATTGGATCTCTTTATGCAGAGCCCCTTTGATTTTGCGCACCGGGACATATTGAAGATGCTGGAACAGATGGAAACCCTGGAAGCGTTTATTGATATCGCGCGGACCACAACTTCTGCATCCCGTGAATTTCTCTATTCCACCCACTTTCTGGAACCGGCACACGCTTCCATGATGGCGGAATGGATAGACGTAGGCCAGTTGGAAAATCCCTGAAGAGTGCAGACTGCCGTTACTTCCCGACCTTCACCGATAGCCTCCTTTCTGCCCGCTGCGCACCGCCGCTCGCCGGCAACGATGTATTTGAGGCCGTTCTCCACCCGGAAGAAGATCGGCGACATGACGCCGTTCTGAGCAATGGAGGCGGTGAGTTCCTCCAGAGCCGTCGGATCAAAATATTTGCGGGGTTAGGTTCGGGTCCGGCATAAGTTTTGCCGGGGGGATCGTTAATTGGGGACAGCCACTGATTAATAATAATGAGTGGCTGTCCCCAATTCCTTTGTCCCCAATTCCTTTCAGTCCAGCATCTCCCTGACCTTCCGGGAGAGTTTTTCCAGTTGAAAGGGTTTCTGGAGGAAACCGTTGCAACCCCGGTCCAGGATCTGCTGAGCATGACCGTTGATGCTGTAACCGCTGGATAGTAAAACCCGGATTTCCGGATTGATCTCCCGGAGCCGATCAAAGGTCTCCCCGCCCGATATGCCCGGCATAATCATGTCCAGAATCACCAGGTCAATGTCGTTTCTCTTCTCCCGGTAAACGGCGATCGCCTCCTGACCGCTTCCGGCAACATAGATCCGGTACCCCAGAGATTCCAGCATTTCCTTGCTCACATCCAGGATCATTTTTTCATCATCCACCAGCAGGATCGTCTCTGTACCCCTTAGGACTGCTTCGTCAACTGCCTTCTCCATGACTACTTCCTTTTCCGAAGCCGGCAGATAGATAGTAAACGTCGTTCCGTGACCGGTTTCACTGTAAACATTGATCATGCCACCGTGACCCTTGATGATGCCATAAACCGTCGCCAGTCCCAGTCCCGCCCCCCGCCCCATAGCCTTCGTCGAGAAAAAAGGATCAAATATCCGATCTCTTGTCTTCTCGTCCATCCCCATGCCGGTATCGGTAATGGATATCTTCACATATTTCCCCGGCTTGACGGCGTAGGGAAGCACCCGTTCATCATCCAAAAGAACATTCTCCGTTTCTATATAGATCTCGCCACCCCCGGGCATCGCCTGCCAGGCGTTCACATAGAGATTCATGAACACCTGCTCCATCTGCCCCTGGTCAACCTCCGTGGTCCAGAGATCTTTCAAGTATTTCCGATGGATAGAGATTTCCTTTTTGGTTCTGCCGAACATGGAGGAGGTCTTTTTAATGATGTCGTTCATGGCGGTGGGCTTCACCTCATATCTCCCCCCACGGGCAAACCCCAACAGTTGCTTCGTTAAATCCGCCCCGCTTGCCACCTGCTCTTCAATATGCTTCAACCGCTCATAGTGTGGATGGGATGGATCGAGATCCAGAAGCATCAGGGAAGCATACCCCTGAATCCCCATGAGCAGATTGTTGAAGTCGTGGGCGATACCGCCAGCTAACGTGCCGATGGATTCCATCTTCTGGGCTTGATTGAGCTTCTTCTCCATATCTCTCATTTCAGTGACGTCCTTCATGGAACCCACGATGCCTAAGATGCAACCTTCCGAGTCCCGGCTGAAGGCACTGTTCATATTGAAGATCCGTTCCTTTCCATCTTTTGTTAGCATAACCCCCATGTAATTATTGATGGTTTTCTTTTCATCACGGATGCTCTTGAAAAGTCTTCTGTAGGCTCTCCTGTCTTCTTCCCTGGCAAAGTCAATGAAGTACCGCCCCCATATTTCTTCTTCGTCATGACCCAGGATTCGCTTCCAGGATGGATTCACGTAAGTGATGGCGCCCAAGAGATTCATGGTGTAGATAATATCCGGCGCGTTTTCACTCAATGCACGAAAACGCTCCTCGCTCTCCCGCAGCGCCTCCTCGGTCTGTTTGCGCACTGATTCCGATTGTTCCAGTTTCTGGATTCTTTGTTTTAAGACGGATATCTCTTCGATCAGTTCCACATTTGTCCTGGATCTATCTTTCATCTGGCGCCCCCTGTAGCAACTAACGGTAACGGCTGGAAAGGAAGATGGTAGTATCTGCTGCGAGACTTGTTAAAATTATATAAAAGCTACCGGATAACCATTGAGATGTCAAATGGAATAGTGTCACTCAGAGGCTGTTTATCACTTGATATCAGAAGCTTGTCCTGACTGAGAATTGCTGGAGAATTGGGGACAGCCACTGATTAATAATAATGAGTGGCTGTCCCCAATTAACTTAAATCCGCTTGCAGGCTGGGAAGATTCGTGTTTAAAGTTACCCGAAATGCAGAGGGTTCCATCCTGATCGGAACATCAAGATCAGGGGAAGAAGATAAAAATAATGATATGGATTTTCGATCAACCTGCGTAACGGCTTTGGGAGGCCCGTCATGTCCCTCATGTATCTCCAAACCCTGTGGAAGCCCCTGCGGCAGATCGTCTGGAACGTGATTCTCCTGACGGCGGGCAGTGCCGCCTGCGCTGTGGCCATCAATGGCCTCCTCATTCCTCAGCGGTTCGTCAGCGGCGGTTTCACCGGCCTGGCCCTCGCCTTCCACTACCTCGTGCCCTGGTTGTCTGTCGCCGTCCTGTACTTCCTCTTCAACGTGCCCTTGTTCATCGCGAGCTGGTTCCTCGTGAACCGGCGTTTTTTCCTCTACAGCGTGGTCGGCATGATGATCTTTTCCGCTGCCGTGGCCTGGGTCCAGGTGACGATTCCCTTGGAAGACCCGCTCTTGAGCGCCCTGCTGGCGGGCATTATCATGGGGGCAGGCTCGGGGGTCATTCTCCGGTCTCTGGGATCCGCCGGCGGCACGGACATCCTGTCCGTCATCCTTCTCCAGCGTTTGTCTGTCCAGCCGGGGACGACGTTCCTGGCCTTCAACGTCGTCATCCTGGCGGTCTGCGTGTTCCTGTTCTCCCTGGAGATCGTCCTTTATACCCTCATCTACATGTACGTTTCATCACAGATCATCAATCTCGTCATCACGGGTTTAAGCCAGCGCAAGGCCATCTTCATCGTCTCCCTCCAGTGGGAGGCCATTTCCAGGCAGATCCTCCAGGAGATCCACCGGGGGCTTACGGTCCTGCACGGCGAGGGGGGATACTCGGGCAGCCAGCGGCGGGTCCTCTATACCGTCGTCACGTTCCGGGAACTGGGACTCCTCAAGCAGATCATCCGCCGGGAGGATCCCGGGGCCTTCGTCGTCGTGACGGACACCCGGGAGGTCATGGGTCACCGCATCGGGAATCAGCCCCACTGGTAAGGGGTGCGAGGTACATTAGCTGCTTCTGTTGCGTTCAGCATGCGGCGGCGAGGTCTTCCTTCATCCGCTCTACATCACTGTTTCCCAGGTACTCATCGAATCCCATCATCCGGTCAATGATTCCGGCTGGAGTGATCGCCACGGTCCTGTTGGCCACGGTGGATACTAACTGGTGGTCGCGGGAGGCGAAGAGCAGCACCTCGGGGAAGGCGATGAGGCCGTTGTTTAAGGCGGTGAGTGATTCCAGATCCAAATGGTTTGTCGGCTCGTCAAGCATGAGGACATTGGCCTCAGCAAGCATGATCCTCGCCAGCATGCAGCGGACTTGCTCCCCGCCGGAGAGGACGCTCACTTTCTTCTTGGCTTCATCCCCGGAGAAGAGCATCCTCCCGAGAAAACTTCTGGCGAAGCTCTCACTGTCACAGGGAGGAAACTGGCAGATCCAGTCAATGAGGTTCAAGTCGTTTCTGAAGTAAGAGCCGTTGTCCTTGGGGAAATAGGCGGAGGTAATGGTCGTTCCCCAGCGAAAGCTCCCGCTGTCCGGTTCCATTTCTCCGGCCAGGATCTGGAAGAGGGTCGTCTTGGCAAGGCTGTCCCCGCCCACAAAGGCTATCTTGTCACCTTTGTGCACGGTGAGGGTCAGGTTATTCAATACGTCCACCCCCTGTATCTCCTTGGAAAGTCCCTGTATCTCGATGATGGTGTTGCCGCAGGGGCGCCCGGGTTTGAAACTGATGAAGGGGTACTTCCGCGTAGAAATCGGCATATTTTCTATGGTCAGCTTGTCCAGAAGCTTTTTCCGCGAAGTGGCCTGCTTCGACTTGGAGGCGTTGGCGCTGAATCTCTGTATGAACATCTTTAGATCATTAGCTTTTTCTGTCGCTTTTCTGTTTTCGTTCTGCTTCTGCTTCAGAACGAGTTGGCTTGCCTCGTACCAGAAGTCGTAGTTTCCCACGTACACCTGAATCCTGCTGAAGTCTATATCCGCGATGTGCGTGCAAACCTGATTCAGGAAGTGGCGATCATGGGAGACGACGATGACTGTGTTCCGGAAGCGGCAGAGGAATTCTTCCAGCCAGGCGATAGACTTAAGGTCCAGATGGTTTGTCGGTTCGTCCATCAGCAGCACATCGGGATTGCCGTAGAGGGCTTGGGCAAGAAGCACACGCACCTTATCACCCCCGTCGAGTTCCTTCATCTTTTTTGGGAGAAGCGCCTCGGGTATGCCCAGGCCTTTCAGGAGCACCGCCGCCTCTGACTCAGCTTCGTAGCCGTTCATTTCGGCGAATTCCGCCTCCAGTTTTCCCAGGAGCATCCCCTCTGCCTCTGAGAACTCCGACTTGGCGTAGAGCGCCTCACGCGCTTCCATCGCCTCGTAAAGCTTTGCGTGCCCCCTGATGACGGTGTTGATTACCGTCTCCTCTTCGAAGGCAAAGTGATCCTGATTAAGCACTGAGAGTCTCTGTTTGGGGCCGAGGGCAATCTCACCTTTATCCGGCTCCACATCGCCGGAAAGCATCTTCAGAAAAGTGGATTTCCCTGCTCCGTTGGCGCCAATAAGTCCATAGCAGTTTCCTGGTGTGAATTTTATATTGACGTCTTTAAACAATACCTTCTTGCCGTAGGAGAGGGCGACGTTTGATACGTTTATCATGTTTCAATACCTTTAGGAGAAGGATCGCACGAATAATTCACGGATGGCTTGCCGGCCGTTTTCTTCGAGAAGCCGTGTCCCTGTACCTGTGAAATGAACGTGGCTGATAACTGGTCCGTTTCCGCTCTTATATTCAACCCAATCAACTTTATTCCAGCTGAACCAGCTATTGCGTTTCTGATCGAATAAAAATAACGGCTTATTGCATAATTTGGCAAACTCAGCACCCCAGCCCGTGCCGCCCTTTACGGTCTTGTCCTCCAGTATTTCGCCAATAACGTAAATTTCCTGCCCGCTGTTCACCTGATACCAGATGCTTTGCAGCACCTTTCTAATGGTGGGGCTCGCCGTGTACTGGCGATTCATCAATCGCGAGACATATTCCAGGCTGACATCGCCATTTTTCAGCTCTTCTGGATTGAGAACACGCAAGCCCCGGCGGCGGACGAGATTGTGTCCTTCAAAGGAAAAATTTACCTCTGCAATGCCAAAGCGTTCCGCGTTGTCCCCAAATTCAGCTTCTGCTCCCTTAATGCCACCGCTAAATAAAATGATATCTTCTTTATTCATGTTCATTCCTTTCTGTGATGACTTCGCCTTCCTGCATAAGTGAAAAGGCACCCCATCATAAAACGTCATGATGGAATGCCTTTTTTTCCGTAGATTTAATTACCAGGGTTTCACGTTTTCTGCTGCCGGGCCTTTATTACCCTGGACAACATCGAAGCTTACTGACTGGCCTTCAGTTAAGGTCTTGAAGCCACCGGCTTGAATAGCACTGTAATGGACGAAAACATCCCCACTACCATCATTCTTCTCGATAAACCCAAAGCCTTTACTTTCGTTAAACCATTTCACTTTACCTTCTGACATAATTAGCATCCTCCTTTCTTAGAATTAATCAAAAGTCGAATTGCCATTGTGACAGAAAGAAAAAACCACCAAGACTCTCAAGAGCATGGTGGCGACCTTTGCACTTCAAAATGTCCTATCCAACTTTAACGCACGTTACTTATCTGTAACTGATTTCAGTGTGCATTAATTAATGACTTATTATATTAAGCCCCTTCTTAAAAGTCAAGGAGTAGCCGAAAAGATTTCAATCAATTAGTGGCTGTCCCCGATTTCACTAGATTTAATGATTTAATTTTTGTTAATTTGCAAGACAGGCTTACCGAAGCGGCGCAGCGCCATCAGAGCGATCAGGTAGGATACGGCCGCGCATTCGAGGACGGCGGCAAACCCGAAGGTCATGGCAATGACCACGCTTAGGATAGACGCGAGGACGGAAAAACAACCGTTGACACCCCACACCCACGGCAGCAGGGATGGATCATGCTGCTCCGTAAATCGTATGCCTGCGGGAAAAGGAATTCCCATCAGGAATCCCAGCGGCGCGATCAGCAAAACGGAAACAGAGAGACGAAACGCAAAATCACAGCCAAGAAAGACGTCAAAAACACGCGGAAGAAAAAGCGCATAGGCAAACAACAGCACAGCGAGGGCCGCCAGAAACCATATCTTTGCCATCCCGTTGTTCTGCCTGATGAGTCTTTCTGAAAGCAGGCTCCCCACCCCCGCAAAAACGAGCACGGAGGCAAGGATCACCGATAGGGAGTATATGGGGTTGCCCAGAAAGAGGATAAACTTCTGGATGAGCGTCACCTCGGTGAACATGAAACCGAGCCCGATGGCCGAAAAATACAGAAAGGCAGGCCATCTGGTATTCGGCTTCTGCGGGATCGATGATAAGCGGTTTTTTCTGATGAAAAAAAGAGGGGCAAGAATGAAGACCACACTCAGAACCAGCGCCTGAACCAGTAGAAACAGTAAGACCAGATAGCTGATGTTGTTCCTGTCGATGGACAGTTTCCAGACATTCGAGAGGGTGAGAGTTCTGAACCCGTAGAAGTGGAAGAAGAAAGGCCTGTCGTCCGTGGAGGGTTCGACGCTGAAGGGATATTGTGCGAAGAACCCGTTTTTATTTTCAGTGAGGAGCAATCGGTAGAAGATATTATCGCCCTGTATGTTGGGCGCGTAGAGGATGCTGAAACCGGACGTTTCGCAAATTTTCCGGATTTTCCGCAGTTCGCTATCGTCAAAAGCCTGTCTCTTCACGAGCAGAACCGCCACAGGACCGCTTCTGAGAAAAACGATGTTCTGTTCGGGATGGGGAATGCCGATATTTTCAAGGGCGGAGATCGTCAGCGACAGGAGCCGCAATGTCTCATTGGGAGGAAGGGTAAACCATCGCGTCACTGTGAGTATACCTCCCGGTGAAAGATGGCCGATGTAGTCCGTGAAAGCCTCCTTCGTGTAGAGATAGTTTTCCGACAGACTGTAGGCGCCGGACAGTATGGCCGCCCAGGTGTCCACGAGCGAAAGCTGGATGATATCGTATGTCTGTGGATTGTTCCGGATAAATGTGCGACCTTCCGCAATCCTGAGTGTCACATTGGGCAGGTCATAAAGATGCCCCGAATACTCTCCGTAGTTCTCCCTTACGATTCTTGCGATGTCGGGGTTGATCTCCACTGCGGTGATATGTTTCGGCTGTGTCGTGAGCAGGGACGTCAGGACATCGAATCCACCGCCCGATCCGATGATGCAGATAGACGGCTGAAACTTGAGCTGGCATGCCACAGAGGCGGGAATCCTTCGAAAAAGATCCGCATTCTGTTTTGCTTTTTCGAAATTCGTGATGGGAGCGATTGCATCGGCATCGATGTAGATGAACGCCTGATCGGGAAACTTCTCCGGCCCAAACCCGCCTGTCAAACCTGGGGCGTAATGCCGGCCTTTCGCTTCCATGACGTCGAGGCGGGAGATGACATTCCAGGTCGAAAAAGCGGGCTTTTGTTTTGTCTCCGCCATATCGCGGATCATGGTTTTGCTGGGAGCGACACTGAAAGAAATGAGGGAGTTGACCTTTGCAAGAAAGAATATTTCCATGATGGCAAATACAAGGACAATAACAGCCAGTCGCCTGCTTTGGAGCCCGGTAAAACAAAGGGCTGCCGCCGTGCCCATGACCGCTGCAAGCACAATGGCACCGTAAGGTGCAAGAAGGGGAATCACAAATATAACGGCGAGGCAGCCCGCACCGGAACCGAACAGATTAAAAAAATAGATGGCGCCGACGTGAGCGGGCATGGCGCTCAGCAGAAGTCCCGTGCAGAGGCCCGAAGCGAGAAATGGCAATGCCAGCACCATGTAGCTTGCGGACAGCCGGAGCATCGCACCGGGATCATCCATGATGCGGAAGGGATCGAGCGAATAGCTGCTGATGATCAACAGGGCAACGATGGACGAGACAGAAAAGAAGATCGAGATGATTGAAGCGCTCCGGCGAACGTCCTTCTCAAAGAGCTTCCTGAAGACGGTGAGAAACGCGCCGCTGGCGCCGAAACCAAACAGGGCAATGCTGATCACCATGAAAGAGAAATGGTACCACATGGTCACGGAAAACAGCCTGACGAGGGCGATTTCCATCATCAGGGTGGCTGCGGCAACGAGGCATGTCCCCGCGTAGAGGGGCATCAGAACGCTCCCGTTCATGAATGCCGGCTTTCCGATAGATATGTATTATCGCTACCCATCAAACTATTGTGGTTGCTCGGAGAGTTAATGTGGGATATCAATCTTCTTCAAAACCTTTTGCAGATTGCTATACGCTTCCAAATAATA
>JAPLJQ010000576.1 GCA_026388495.1 Deltaproteobacteria bacterium
GGACCACTCCGTAGTAGCGATGAAGGACGGTAATGCGTCCGGAGCGAAGGGGGTGGATTATCCAGCCCGATTCAAAGGTCAACCATTTTATGGGAGGAACCGGTGATGAAGGCAAAGTCGTTTGAGATTTCCAAGAAGGTAGTAGTTGAAGCGTGGAAACAGGTAAAAGCGAATAAGGGGGCAGCAGGTGTAGACAAAGAATCAATCGCAGACTTTGAAAAGAATCTGAACAACAATCTCTACAGAATATGGAACCGTATGGCGTCGGGAAGCTATATCCCTCCCCCGGTAAGGACGGTAGCAATACCAAAGAAGACAGGGGGCAAAAGGATACTTGGCATTCCTTCGGTGGCCGACAGGGTAGCTCAGATGGTAGTAAGGCTGTATTTCGAACCTGTTGTGGAGCCACATTTCCATGAAGACTCATACGGATACAGACCAAACAAATCAGCAATACAAGCGGTTGGTATTACAAGAAAGCGGTGCTGGCAATATAACTGGGTGCTCGAATTTGACATTATTGGTCTCTTTGACAACATTGACCATGAGCTTCTGATGCAGGCAGTAAGGAAACACACAAAGAGCAGATGGATGCGTTTGTATATCGAAAGATGGCTCAAAGCTCCGTTTCTCAACGATGGCGCATTGACTGAGAGAACGAAAGGAACCCCGCAAGGGGGCGTGGTAAGTCCGCTCCTTTCTAATCTCTTTCTTCATTATGCGTTTGACGCATGGATGAAACGGAACTATCCGCATCTCCCGTTTTGCCGCTATGCCGATGATGGTGTTATCCATTGTCGGACAGAACTGCAGGCACGCATGATCAGGAAGGTCTTAGAAGAAAGATTTCTACGATGTAAGTTGGAGCTGCACCCGGAGAAAACACGCATTGTGTATTGTAAAGATACCAGCCGGAAAGAGGAATACCCCGTAATAAGCTTTGATTTTCTCGGATTTACCTTTCGTCCGAGGCTATCAAAGAATCAATGGGGGAAATATTTCGTCAACTTTTCTCCTGCGGTAAGCAATAAAGCAGGGAAGGCGATGAGGCAAAAGATTCGGCGATGGAATCTGCACCTCAGAAGTGATTTATCCCTTGAAGACCTGTCACGGATAGTCAGTCCTTTTATAAGAGGCTGGATAAACTATTACGGAAGCTTTTACAAATCCGCGCTGTACCGGATACTTGATCATCTGAATACAACACTGGTCAGATGGGCAAGAAGGAAATTTAAGAGGTTGAGACACCATTACACCAATGCGATATACTGGTTAGGGGGTGTTGCCAAAAGACAGCCCTCTTTATTCCCGCACTGGCAGATTGGTATACGGCCTACGGCTGGATAATGGGAGCCGGATGAGCTGAGAAGTTCAAGTCCGGTTCTGAGAGAGCGCAGGGGGGAAGTTCCCTTGCGCCACTCACCAGGAAGTTTTCCACTGAAAATTACGTCCTGAATTTTAGGAACGAGTTTTAGGAGGGATATCGTGCGAAGTAGCGTCCGTGTTGACTTTCCGGATATTACAGCGATGACGGACACAGTGTCCGTCACTTCCTTTGATACAGAGTCAGGCTTGAGGTTATAATTCATTA
>JAPLJQ010000397.1 GCA_026388495.1 Deltaproteobacteria bacterium
CGAGTCGACCCGCCTGATGGATGTGATCCGGAAGATGACGGGCGATCCTGTGGAGGTTTGAAAATATGTTCATCGATCAGGATAAATGCATCGGCTGTGAAAGCTGCCTCAACTGGTGTCCCATGGGAGCCATAAAAATGGGTGAAGCAACGGCGGTGATTGACCCGGAGGAGTGTGTGGAATGCAATGTCTGTCGGAGAGTCGATATATGTCCCGTAGACGCTTTTATGCAAGAACCCCTGGAATGGCCCCGCAGCGTGAGGGCCATCTACAGCGATCCGCTTAACATTCATAAGGAAACGGGATTGGCCGGGCGGGGAACGGAGGAGATCAAGACCAACGATGTGACCGGGAGATTTCGGCGCGGCCAGGCCGGTGTGGCCATCGAAGTCGGCAGGCCCGGCGTCGGAGCAAAGCTCAAAGAACTGGAAAAGCTGAGTATGGTTCTGGCCCGATACGGGGTTGAATTTGAACCCAAGAATCCCCTGACCAACCTCATCAACCCCCATACCGGCCAACTGCCGGCGGAGATCAGGGAGGAAAAGGTCCTGTCCGCCATTATCGAAGTTACCGTGGAAGAGGCGAAACTCATCGACGTGCTGGGCCTGATCAAGGAGACGGCGAAAGGGCTGGAAACCGTGATCAGCATGGATGTGGCCTGCCGGGCGACGGAAGACGGAACCTGGCCTTGTGCAAGAATCCTCAAAGAGGCCGGCATATTCTATCGCTCCAATGCCAAGATTAATGTGGGTCTTGGAAAACCCTATATCGGTTAGGAGGTCGCCGCGTTATGACACATACGTTACACCGCCAGGGTTCGACGGAATCGTTGGAAAAAGACTACGTGGTGTTTGCGATGCCCTCCAGCGGCCTCAATTCACAGGGGTCCAAACCAAAAATAGAGAAGGTCTTCGAGATTCTGAAGCGGTATAACCCCGTCAATATCGGCGACTCCAAGGGGGGCAGCCGGTTTTCACTGGGGAGCGATGAAGCGGTCCGGGAGATCCTGGTGGAGAACGAACTGGTGCACGCCGTTTACCGTTCCCGGGAGCAGGTGATCAAGGTCCTGCAGGATTTAAAAGACGAGGATCTGGGTTTGTCCGTCACGGTAAGCGGTCTGATGGAGAATATCCATGAGTGCTGCCATAAAGTTGGACTTACCCCCCATACGATCGTCATGTCCTTAGGCATCTGGGGAAGAACGGATCTGCTGGCCGAGGAAAAGATTCAGAAGGTGGCCACCATGTGCGGTCATGGCCTGGTATCGGATAATCTCGTCAGAGAGCTGGCAGGGCAGGTGAAAGACGGTCGATTGACCGCCCGAAAGGCGGGAGAAATACTCGCCAAACCCTGCATCTGTGGAATATTTAATCCTGAACGCGCGGCGGAACTCATCGAAGAACTGAATTCCTGAACTGATCCGACGAAAGAAACCGTGCAGGAACGAGAAGTGGCGAGTCATCGCAAAATGTGTTAAAAAATAAAAGGTATTCCCGGCGCCGAACTCCAAGGACGTTCGTAAGCCGATGGTCATGATTGGGTGAGACGATGTCTTTCACAGCGAAAAAATTGGGACAACCCGTTGCCCCGCCAAATTCCATTGCCGATCAAATCTACGAGAGCCTGAAGATCAGTATCATCGAAGGCAAGATCGAACCCGGCGACCGTCTGTTCGAA
>JAPLJQ010000154.1 GCA_026388495.1 Deltaproteobacteria bacterium
AAAAGTCGTCATTCCCGCGTAGGCGGGAATCAATAGTAGTGTGTATATATGAAAATACTGGATTGCCGTTTTCACGGGAATGACAAGCAGCACCGAAATTCGACTTTTTACGGGTACATCATCCTTAGTTTCAAGGATTCAAGATAATATTCATAAATTAATACGTACTTGGTGATTTCATTGTCAACAGTGTCCGCGTCAGAGAAAGGAGTCGCTTCATGAAATCTGAAAAACTGTTTATTTGTGTCTTGATCGCCCTTTTTATGATCATACCTTCTCCGCTCCTGGCTCAGGGAGGCAAGATCACATTAGGAAACCTGAAAGTCATCCCCGGCATCACGGGCCAGACCATTTACGATGACAATATTTACATGAAAAACGGCACCACCACAGGTAAAAATGATCCTAGCACAAAGATCTCAGACTGGATCTACCATGTGCAGCCGGCCCTCCTTCTCAATTATACCTTTCCGGAAAGGGGCTTTCTCAACCTTGGTTACCAGGGAGACTGGGCCTTTTACAACGAGAACAGCAGAAACAACTGGAAAAACAACAAGGGCTCCCTTGCTCTGGATTACAAAGCCCCCGGCGGATTGATACTGGGGATTAACAACCTCTACGCCGCTTCGGAAGATCCCCTCGGCAGCCCGGATCAATACGCTATCGGTCGCACGACCAGCCGCTGGGACAATGACCTCAAAACCAAGTTCGGATTTCTTTTTTCGGAAAAGTTCAGATCATTGCTCTATTACAATAACTACAAGCAGGAATACAAGGATCAGTCGGACGCCGGCCAGAATTACAATGACAATGAATTCGGCATCGGCCTGGAGGCAAAATTCCTTCCCAAGACCTGGGGTTTTCTCCGCTACCATTACGGCAAAAGAGATTTTGATGCTGCCTCCGTCACATCTGCATATAAGGCAAATTCCAACTGGCACAAGACAAGCGCCGGTCTGACATGGGACGCCGCGGCCAAACTGAGCGGCGAACTGAACGTCGGTTACATGTGGAAGTCTTATGACAACGAATACTATACCGCCACGTTAAAGCGTAAGAAGAGCATCGACACCTGGGTTGCCGCAACTTCCATTAGTTACAAACCCATTGAGACGACAAACCTCTCCCTGAATATCGCGAGAACCATCAGAGACACGGGCGCCGACACGGGCGAATATTTTGAAGACACGGGTTACGGCCTCAGCCTGCAGCAGACGATCTTGAGGAAACTCGTATTCAATCTGGGCGGTATGTACAGTATAAACGAATATAATACGAATGGCAGGCAGGATACCAACTATTCGGCCAACACCGGTCTGGACTATAAAATCCAGGATTGGGTAACCGTCGGCGTCGGCTACAACTACAAGAAAAAAGATTCAAACTTTAAAGTCAACGAATACACGGACAACCAGTTCATCGCATCCCTCAAGCTGGTATATTGAGAAAGGAGGAATACACTGCATGAAAACGGAGAAGATCAAATTAATGACCCTTGTGATTCTTATGTTTCTACCGGTCTGGATATGCCTGCTTGCCGCTCCCACACAGTCCGAAGCGGCCATAGCCAAGGTGACAAGCTTTAAGGGAGACGTCCTCGTTCAATCCGGCGATGCAATCAACAAGCTGAGAAAAACCGGCTATGTCCTGAATAACGGGGACTACATCATGACCAAACAGGGTGAGGCCCAGGTAACATTCAACGACGGGGCCGTGATGAAACTCAACCCTTTTTCGAAGACCATGATTCAGGAAAGAGATGAGGAAAGCGGTGTCTGGCTCTTTAAAACAAAGAAGGCTGCCCGACGGGTGACGGTGTACGTCGGTAAGCTGTGGTATAAGTCCGGTGTGTCGAATAAACGGAGCTACTTGCAGACGCCCACGGCGGTTTGCGGTCTTCGAGGCTCCGACGGGGATTTCGGCTTCGACCCGGTGAAACTGCAAACGTACCTGAACATGTATTCCGGTGAGGCGGCAGTTGTCGGTAACGTCGTCAGAGGTTTTTTCGAAAACCCGGGCATTACGGCAGCACAGAAGAGCACCGTCTATCAGGCCCTTGCCAGGGCATACGAAAAGTCCGAGCAGGCCAAAGCTTCCGGAAAAACCATAGAGATCGCCAAGGCCAAGGTGGAAGCCCTTCAGGTAGCGAAAGAGACAGCCGTCATCATGCAGTCTAACCCCGACGCAGCGGTGAAAAACGAAGCCAAAGCGGCTGCTTCAACCGTCGATGCGAGTATCTCTGCGGCAAACGCAAAGATATCCGTGGAAGAAATTAAAGAAGTGAAAGACAAGGCTGTCAAGGAAGCCGAAGCAGCCAGGAAGGCCGGGGATTCGGAGAAGGCCAGGAAGGCCGAACAGGCGGCAAGAGAAGCCGACCAGGCAGGAAAGAAAGCTGAAGAAGCGTCAAGGAAAGCGGCCCAGGCATCTGAAGAGTCAAAGAAAGCCGCCGACAACCTTGACCTGGAGAAGGCTCAGCGCGCCGCCGATAATGCGAAAAAAGCGGCAGATGACGCGAAAAAAGCTGAGCAGAATGTTGTGACGACGACAGTCGCGCCCACGACCACGGTCCCGCCGACGACGGTAGCTCCGACCACGGTAGCGCCGACAACGGTCCCGACAACGACGTCGTCATCGTCGTCATCGTCGTCATCGTCGTCATCGACCTCGACAACGTCGGTAACGACCTCGTCAACGTCGGTAACGACCTCGTCAACGTCGGTAGTGACCACAACGACAACAACCTCGACATCGACTTGTTACAGTTAATAATCCTGTTTTTTTGAAAGCACGACAGGCCCCCTCAGTTCCCCTTTTATCAGGGGCACTGGGGGGCGTTTGTTTATATTGACCATGAAACGACAAATCATGCGACATTCAAACCACAGCCGGATACTGCAAATGCTCTGCTGGAAAGCGCTGTTTTCTTTTCTTCTGTCCGTAATCATTCTGGCCTGCGCCGGCGGCGGAGCGGTCGTAACCGTTACCGAAGTGAGCGATTTGTCGGGAACGTTAAAAAAGCTCGATTTAAAAAGAGACGATCTGGAAAAGATTCAGGAAATCAAAAAGACCCTGATCACCAAGGATAAGGACCCGGAAACATCGGCCCTGACGGATATCCTGCAAAAAAGCACGTCATTCACCGTTACCGAATATCTGGCCAGGTATCCCGATGCCAGGGAAGCGATCAGCGACTACAAAGTAGGGGGGTATGATGTCCTCAGCATCATTGTCTATGAGGAAAAGGATCTGTCCCGTGAATCCGTCCGGGTAACGGCTGAAGGGTACATTACTTTTCCCCTGATCGGCCGGATAAGGGTGGCCGATCTGACCACCACGGAAATCGAAAAGCAGATCGCTAAAATGCTCGCGGAAAAAGAATATCTTCTTGACGCCCACGTCTCCGTCATGGTGGTCAAATACGAAGGCCGGAAATTTTCCGCCCTTGGCGCTATATTCAACCCAGGACAGTACCCCCTTCAGGCCCGGGAGCGTGTTCTTGACGGCATTTCCAAGGCGGGCGGTCTGGCCTCCATGAGGCAATCCGGAGGGAGGGAAGAACCACAGTCCCAGGAGGGTATGATTATCCGCACCCTGAATCAGGGCAAAGCCAGCGAGATAAAGATTGTCATCACCTTTGATCTCCAGGGTCTCTTAAAGGGACGTGATCAGAACGCCAATATCCTCCTCGCTGAAAAGGACGTCATTTATATCCCCAGCGCAGATTTCTTTTACATTATCGGTGAGGTAAAGAACCCTGGTTCCTATGCCTTCACCAAAAAAGATATCACCATAGTGGAAGCGATCAGCATGGCCGGCGGATTCACACATATCGCGGCGCGAAACAGAACGCGCATCGTTCGCGTCGATAAGGGCAAAGAAAAAATCTACGATGTCAATATGGACGCCATCACGAGGTCGGGCAAGATGATCCAGGCCTTGCCCATCAAACCCAACGATCTCATCGTGGTGCCGGAAAGCTTCTTTTAAGGATATACAAACAATTTATGGAAATCGGACAGAAAAATATCAACATTCACGATTATATCCGCGTCATCTTAAAGCACCAGTGGACCATCCTGACCATTTTTGCCGTCATCGTCGTCAGCGTCGTCATTTTTTCTTTCACGGCAACGCCCATCTACAAAGCGACGACAAGGATCATTATTGAGAAGGAGAATCCGAAGGTCGTCTCTTTTCAGGAGGTCATGTCGATAGATTCCTCCGGTATGGATTACTACCAGACCCAGTACAAGCTCATCGAAAGCCGGGCCGTGGCCAATGAGGTGATCAAGCGCCTCAAGCTGGATCAGAATGAGGAATTTGTTCCGAAGCCCGGATTTTTCTCCGACATATGGGAGACCGTCATATCACCGATTACCTATGTCAAATCCCTGTTGAAGACGGAAACACCCGTCCCTTCCGCATTGGAGGAAGGGCTCGTCGAGCCTTATTCACCCCTTGTCGATCCGTTTATCAAGCAGGTGAAAGTCAGCCCCATCCGCAACAGCCGTCTTGTCGATCTGAGCTTTGAAGCCAAAGACCCGGTCCTCGCGGCCAAGATTGCAAACACCGTCGCCCGCGCCTACATCCACCTGAGTCTTCAGACGAAGCTGAAGGCCACCTCGGATGCCGTCAACTGGCTCAACCAGCAGGTCGAACAGGAAAAGAAAAAGGTGGAGCAGGCGGAACAGGCCCTCCTTAAGTACAAACAGCAACAGGGCATCGTGACGGATTTTTCCAGCAACGTGGAGACCATTACGGCCCAGAAGCTTGCGGAATTGAACAAACAGGTGGTCGATGCGACATCCAGGAGGGTGGAAGCGGAAACCCGCTTCCGCCAGGCAAAAAACCTGGAGCACAATCTCGATTCCATGGGTTCCATACCGGAAGTCCTTCAGAACCTTCTCATCCAGGACATCAAAAAACAGGAAGTGGAGTTGCATAAGAGGCTTTCCGAGTTCTCCAAGCGCTACGGCGCCAATCATCCACAGATCATCGCCCTGAACAATGAACTGAAAACATTGAACGGCAGGAAAATGGGGGAAATTCAACGGGTCGTCAATGCCCTTCAGAACGAGTACCGTGTGGCCCTGGCCAAAGAGCAGTCCCTGAAAGGCGCCCTGGGACAGCAAAAGGGGGAAACCCTGTCCATGAACGAGAAGGCCATTGATTATAACGTCTTGAAACGGGAGGCGGAAACGAGCCGTGAGATGTTCGACGTTTTGATCAAGCGCTTTAAGGAAACCTCCATGACGGAAGACATCCGCACGGGCAACATCCGCATCGTGGATCCGGCGGAAATCCCCAAGTCACCGGTAAAGCCGAAAAAAACCCAGAATATCCTTCTGGCTATTGTCGTGGGTCTCTCCATGGGTGTGGGTCTGGCTTTTTTCCTGGAGTACATTGACAGCACCATCAAGCTTCCCGATGAAGTCAGCCATCTGTTAAAGGTTCCCTATCTGGGACCCGTGCCGGCCCTGGCATCAGAAGCGGAGGCCGAAGGGAAAGAGGCGGAAAAGAAGCCGGAGGATGACCTGATCTCCCATTTCTCACCGAAATCCACGGCCAGCGAATCCTACAGGGGGATCCGTACGGCGCTGCTCCTGTCTTCCGCCGACAGGCCTCCCCAGGTCATTCTCGTCTGCAGCTCCGCCCCCCGGGAAGGAAAGACCATCACCTCCGCCAACATCGCCATCACTATGGCCCAGGCGGGCGGCAAGATTCTGGTTCTCGATTGCGACATGCGCCGACCAAAACTGCACAAGCTCTTCGGCACGGACCGGGATAAAGGGATGTCCAACATCCTGGCAGGGTTCTGCGGCATGGATGAAGCCGTCGTTCATACCCATATTCCAAACGTTGACATCATCCCTTCCGGGCCGATACCGCCCAACCCGTCAGAGATTCTGAGTTCTCACCATATGAAGGAACTTATCGAACAGGCACGGACCCGCTATGAGCGGATCATCATTGACTCGCCTCCCATTACGGCCGTGACGGACGCCGTCATCCTGTCCAGTTTCGCAGACGGCGTTGTCATCGTTATTCGCGCCGGAGAAACCCACAGGGAAATCATCAGAAACGGCATCGCCCAGCTTAAGGCCGTGAATGCCCATATTCTCGGCGCCGTGCTAAACGGCGTGGAAATGGGACGGGACAGCTACTATTATTATCAGTATTACTACTATTATTACGGAGAAGACGGAGAAAAAAGAAAAAAGACCCGCCCGAAGAAAAAAGCCGTCGGCCGTTACGGGGAGGCGATTGAGGCAACCAAAGATTACGGGGGAAGAATTAAAAAGGCCTGGATGAAGGAGCAGGGTGAAAATCTAAAAAGGGTCTGGATCAATATGCGCAGACCCAGATCATAAAACGATATGCGCCCGTCCTCAGTCCCCCGTCTTAACTGTGCCGGTTCTTCCTCCCGCTCGCGTCTGCTTATAGGCTTTTCAAAAGGCGAGATCGAAGGCATTACGAATAATCTCAACCTGATTGCCTGCGGGAAACAGCTTGACCGCCACAACATCGAAGCGTGCGTTACAGGGATAGAGACGCCGGTCCTCCAGATATTTCAAAGCAATTCGGGACAGTGTCTTCTGTTTCCCCAGACCCACGGCCATCTGGGGGTCGCCGAAGCGCTCCGATCTCCTGCTTTTCACCTCTGCAAATACAATCGTATCTCCGTCCTTCGCGACAATATCGACCTCTCCAAACAGACATCGATAATTACGTTCGAGAATATCATATCCTTCCTTCTTCAGATAGGCGACGGCAATATCTTCCCCCTCTTTTCCCGTCCGTATCCTGTCTGATCCCTTCATGCTTTTCTTAGAAGAATCCTTCATGACAAAAATAAAACCTTTATTGTCATTCCGGACCTGATCCGGAATCCAGGCTACACCAATCTTGACACCTTCGTAAAAAGTCCCCCAACCCGTCACTCCCGCGAAGACGGGAGTTCAGATCTATTTAATATTAATGGATTATCGCCTTCGCGGGAATGACAATTTTAGGCGAAATACGACTTTTTTGCGAGTTTACCAATCTTTATGATACGATTTAAAAGTCGAATTCTATCGTTGACGACAGGGTGCTTATGTCCCGAATGCTGAAAGACCGTCGATGTATCTTGCAGCGCCCATGCGTTCCAATGGCCTCCCGGTGTTCTAATGTCCCGTAGCCTTTGTTTTTAAGAAAATTATACTGGGGAAACTGTCGATGGTAGATCTCCATGATCCTATCCCTTGACACCTTGGCAATAATGGAGGCCGAGGCAACCGAAATGCTCAGGGAGTCTCCCCTTACAATGGTTTCCTGGGGTATGGACAGAGCAATTTTCTTTGTTCCGTCAATGAGAAGATACTCGGGGGGAGTGACCAAGTCTGATACGGCTTCACTCATGGCTAAAAGTGCTGCCTGAAGGATATTGACAGCATCAATAACGGGGACCTCGACAACACCGAGGCCGACGGACAGGGCATCCCGCTTGATGATGTCGTACAGTATGCCTCTTTTTTTTGCTGTAAGCTGTTTTGAATCCCTGATATCCGCGTTTTCATAATCGTGCGGCAGGATTACGGCTGCCGCAACAACTGGACCTGCAAGGGGGCCTCTGCCCGCCTCATCAACACCGGCAACCACTTTATAACCACGCTGATAGGCACGCCGCTCAAAACTGTTCATTTAATGTAACTATTTAAACTCGAAGGATATGTCCGTCATCACGACAAAAAGGGGCAATTTTCAAAGTCTTGTCATGCCTTGCCCAGCTCTTTGATCCTCGCCTTTTTCCCTCTAAGCGCTCGCAGATAATATAAACGGGATCTTCTGACCCTGCCCCGAGTGACGACCTCAATCCTGTCGATGACCGGAGAATGAAGAGGAAATGTTCTTTCCACGCCGACACCGTAAGATACCTTCCTCACAGTGAAGCTCGACCGGCTGTCACCCCGTTTCTTGCGTATGACCACGCCTTCAAACGCCTGAATTCTTTGTTTCTGCCCTTCGATGATTCGTACATATACCCTCACGGTGTCACCCGACTTGAAACCGGGAATATCACCCCTCATCTGCTCTTTTTCAAACATTTCAATAACGTTCATCTAAATTTTCCTCCTCATTCTTTCACTACTCTTTATAAATGCTGGATTCCCGCTGGAGCCTGCCCTCGAATGTGCCTGTCGGGGGTGGGAATGACAAATTGTTTACCCTTTCTTTATTGACTCCAGAATTTCTTTATCTTTTCCCGATAGGTCCGCTTTCTTCAACAGATCGGGTCGTTTTAACCGTGTTCTCCTGAGCGATTCTCTGCGCCGCCAGGCCTGAATGTCCCGGTGATTTCCTGAGAGAAGTACTTCAGGAACCTGCCATCCCCTGTAATTAGCGGGACGCGTGTAGTGGGGATATTCCAGGAGCCCGTCAGACAAGGAATCCATAACTACTGATTCGTCATTCCCCAGAACGCCCGGTACCAGACGGGAAACGGCATCAATCACCACCATGGCCGGGATCTCTCCTCCCGTCATTATATAATCGCCAATAGAAATTTCCCTGTCAATCAGGCAGGTTCTTACCCTTTCATCCACACCTTCATAATGTCCACACACAAGCACGATCCTGGAACAGGATGACAGTTCCCTGGCGATATCCTGGTTGAAAAGCTCACCCTGAGGAGTCAAAAGAACGATCAGGACATCATCACGATGATGTACAATGGATGAAATCGCCCTCTCAATGGGCTCCACTTTCATCACCATACCGCCGCCACCTCCGTAAGGTGCGTCATCCGTTACCCTGTGTTTGTCTTCTGCATAATCACGGATGTTATGAAGGCAAATATCGAGGAGTCCTTTTTCCTTAGCTCTTTTCAGGATGCTGTAATGAAACGGAGATTCAAACATCTCCGGAAACAGGGACAGGATGTCAAATCTGATCATATCCGTCTATAATCCCTCAAGCAACCTGACGACCACCCTCCTTTGTTCCAGATCAATATTTTGGATAACATCAGCGATGGCAGGAAGGAGTATTTCTCTCTCACCTCCGGTACAGACATACACATCATTGCCTCTTGTAGGGAAGATCGTTTCAATCTTTCCAAGGAAATGACCATCCTCCGTCATGACGTCGAGGCCTATGATATCCCGCCAGTAATATTCATTTTCAGCCAAATCTTTCAGTTTATCCGCAGGGATCATGACGTCACAACCCACAAGAGATTTCACGCCTTCCAGATCTTTTATGCCTTCAATTTCCAGAAAAAAAAACTTCCCCCTGATTAGAATGCCTTTCAGCCTGAAAGATTCTACCTGTGTTCCCTTTCCTATAAAAACCTCATCGAGTGACTGCAGAACGTCATTCGATTCCAGATACGAAAATACCTTCATGCAACCTTTAAAACCGTACGGCTTTATGATACGGCCCGCTTCAAGGAGATTCATCGGCTCACTCAATTATTTCCAGAACCGCCCTCTTGCGCACTTTCGTTGATGCTGCACTTAAAATCGTTCTCATGGCTTTCGCGGTTCTTCCCTGCTTGCCGATCACTTTACCAAGGTCCTCTTTGGCAACCCGGAGCTCGATCACAGAGGTCTGTTCGCCAAGTATTTCGGACACTTCCACATGATCGGGATTATCAACCAATGACTGAGCTATGTACTTGATCAATTCTTTCATCGTCACCACCTCCACTGAATTCCTTATAAGTTTAATCTCACCCGTGATATCGACGTTAACCGTAAAACCATCCACATAATGGCATCACTTTCACACACCTCAGAACATTGTTACACCTGGAAACACGTTTTATGCCCTTGCGCTGATTCCCTTTTTCTTGAGCAATTGAGATACTGTTGCCGTCGGTTTGGCTCCCTTTGCAATCCAGTCAACAACTCTATCTTCTTTTAGATTTACTTCCGCTGGATTTTTGTTGGGATCATAATTCCCGACAATCTCCAGAAACCTGCCATCCCTTGGGAACTCGGAATCAGCTACCACGATTCTATAGTAGGGCCTGCTTTTCCCGCCAAGGCGTGCCAATCTTATTTTAACTGCCATTCTTTTACCAATTACCTCCTGAAAATCTAATTTTGACGACTTCGTAAAAAGTTAATTTTTATTTCTATTCAAAGGCTTTCATTACATCAAAGACTCGAAGATTCCTTGCCAGACTGAGTAATATAATATACTTTTTCTATTATTAAAAGGGAAATTTACCCCTGCCGAAAGATTTCATCCCTCCTCTTGCGGTCATCTTCTTCATCATTTTTCTCATCTCGCCGTAACTTTTCAGCAAGCGGTTAATGTCCTGAACGGTCGTCCCGCTCCCCCCGGCAATCCTTTTTCGTCTTTGCCCGTCAATGATCTGGTAGTTCAGACGCTCTCCCCTTGTCATGGAATCTATGATGGCCACGGTTTTTACCAGTTCTTTTTCATCCGGCGTGACGTCCTTCAGTGCCTTTATTTTACCGAATCCCGGAATCATCTTCAGAATATCCTGCAGGGAGCCCATGGAACGGATGTTCTTCACCTGATCCCGGAAATCCTCGAGGGTAAACTCATTTTTTCTGATCTTCTTCTCAAGTTCCCGGGCCGATTTTTCATCGACCGTAGCCTGTGCCTTTTCAACGAGGGTCAGAATATCGCCCATGCCCAGGATGCGCGACGCCATCCGCTCCGGATAACAGACTTCAAAGGCGTCGATCTTTTCTCCCACGCCGACAAACTTAATTGGCTTTCCGATCACGGCTTTCAGCGAAAGAGCGGCCCCTCCACGGGCATCACCGTCCATTTTGGTCAGAATGACCCCGTCTATGCCAAGGATCTCGTTGAATTTTCCCGCCACGTTCACCGCATCCTGACCCGTCATGGCATCCGCAACAAAGAGGATTTCCGTCGGATGAATCACATCTTTGATCCGTTTTAATTCATCCATCATATCGGCGTCTATATGGAGCCTTCCTGCCGTGTCGATGACCGCCACCTCATACCCGTTGCGTTTGGCCTCTTCGACTGCATTAACACAGATTTTCACCGGATCGGTGTTATCGCCGGCTGAATAGATCCCCACCCCGCCCAATTTCTCACCAAGGACGCGCAACTGTTCCATGGCTGCCGGCCTGTATACGTCGGCGGAAACAAGATAGGTTCTCATCCCCTGTCCGATCAGATGGCGTGCAAGTTTAACCGCCGTGGTTGTTTTTCCGCATCCCTGGAGCCCCACCAGCATGATGGGCGCGGGGAAACGACCGGAAAACCTTATCTGGCTGCTCGTCCCGCCCATGAGATCGACAAGCCTGTCGTGAACAATTTTTACGACCTGCTGTCCGGGCGTAATACTATCCAACACGTCCTGCCCGATTGCCCTTGCCCTTACATCTTCGATAAAATCCTTTACGACCTTGAAATTAACATCCGCTTCGAGAAGGGCCATACGGACTTCCTTCAGGGCAGCGGCAACATTTTCCTCATCGAGACGGCCTTTACCCTTGAGTTTCCTGAAGATGCCGTCCAGCTTTTCTGTTAAACTCTCAAACATGACTTAAACATTCCCTTGATACCATTGGAAAAAAGGTTCCGCGATGCGAGGCCTTCATCAATTGTTCTTTTTATGAATCACACAGTTCACACCGCTGATCTTTTTCGAAACAATATCAGTTACTTTTTGCGCCTGCTCGCGGCTCTCATAACCTTCCAGGACGACACGGTGCCACACACCCCGGTCTCTCAGCTCCGCCGTCACGATCCGGGGAGAATATCCGAGATTCATCAGTTTTTTGCATAACTGATCGGCTTTTTCCTTTTCCTTTAGAGAAACAACCTGTATCTGGTAGTTTCCTGTAACGGGAGAAGGTTTCACAGAGGTTTCTTTAGAAGGTTTCACGAGAGTCTCTTTAGATGGAGGGGGCGCCAGGGCTGTTTGCTGCGAAGGTTTTTCACTTTTCTTCTTGCCGAGGGTATCAAAGAAGGTCAAATCCATCTTGTCTTCGCCCACTGGGACATTTTCCTTCGGCGCCTCATTGACGGCCGCAAGGGTCTCGGCATTCTTCGGCGACCAACCGAAGCACTCCATGATCACATAGGGAACTCCCTTGGCAACCTTTTCCGGATGTGCATCCATCAATTTGCCAACCTGGATGCCAAGGAGAAACGTCACGAACAAAAGACAGGAAATCGAAAGAACAAAGACTATTAATGACCGTTTACCCAGTTTCAGTTCAAAGGTTCGAATATTTTTCGCATTCATGATCCGCCATCATACCTTCTACATTTTTTCGGGTGCCGTTACGCCAAGTAATCCAAGGGTATTTTTTACAACAGTCCTGACGGATTTTACGAGAAAAATCCTTGCCAGGCTGAGTCTCTCATCATCCGAGATGACCTTGTGCTTGTTGTAGTAACTGTGAAAAATCGCCGCAAGGTCATTAAGATAAAACGTCAGACGGTGTGGTTCCAGGTTAAGCGCGGCCCCTTCAACCAATTCCGGGAAGCGGGTGATGACCTTGATTAACTGAATTTCTTCAGGAAGATTCAGGAGATTTGGATCGACCTGTCCATACGTGGGAACGGTATATCCACGTTCTTCGGCAAAGCGCAGGATGCTGCAAATCCTTGCATGGGCATATTGCACATAATAGACAGGATTTTCATTCGACTGTTTCTTCGCCAGCTCCAAATCAAAATCCAAATGACTGTCTGACCGCCTCATCAGGAAATTATACCTTGCCGCATCCCGACCTACTTCATCCACAACCTCTCTCAAGGTAACAAATTCTCCCGCCCTCGTGGACATGGCTACAGGTTTTCCATCCCGCAGAAGATTAACAAGCTGTACCAGAACAATCTTCAGAGAATCCTTTTCGTACCCCAGGGATTGGATGCATGCAAGCATCCGGGGAATATAGCCGTGATGATCCGCTCCCCAGATATCAATCAGGGTATCAAATCCCCGTGCATACTTGTTCTGATGATAGGCAATATCGGCGGCAAAATAGGTGGGCTCGCCATTTTTCCGGATGACAACCCTGTCTTTTTCGTCCCCGAAATCGGTTGTCTTGAACCAGCGGGTTTCACCATCATGATAAATGAATCCCTTCGACTCCAGATCAGCGAGCAATCCCTCCACACATTCATCCCTGTATAGGTCCTTCTCGCTGAAGTAGTTTTCAAAAACGACACCGAAGGCCCTCAGGTCTTCTTTGATTTCATCAAGAATGGCCCCGGCGGCGTATTGCGTGAAATAGCGAACGACCTCTTCCTGTTCACCGTTTCTATGAATATCGCCGTCTTTTTTCATAATCCTTTCGGCAAAGTCCCTGATATAGTCGCCCTGATAACCGCCTTCAGGAAAATCAACCGTCTCACCCAGCAACGCCAGGTAACGGCTGAAGACAGACCTGCCCAGATTATTCATCTGGTTCCCCGTATCATTGATGTAATATTCCCTGAATACGGCGTATCCCGAAGCCCCGAGGATATTTGCGAGAACGTCCCCCACCACGGCACCCCGGCCATGGCCGATATGCAGCGGGCCTGTCGGATTGGCGCTGACAAACTCCACAAGAATTTTCCTGCCCCTGCCCTGATCGGATGTTCCGTAATGATCTTTTTTCTCATCGATTTCTTTAAGCAGCGTCGCCCAGTAATTTTCTCTGATGAAAAAGTTGATAAATCCCGGACCTGCAATTTCGATCCGTTCCAGGATATGGTCCCGGTCTTCCACACATCCCAACATGATTTCCGCAATTTTTCTGGGAGGCATTTTTTTCTTGACACGGGATGCCAGAACCATGGCCACATTGGAGGCATAGTCTCCGTGCGTGATGTCTTTCGGAGTTTCCAGTTCTATAAAGGGAAGCGTCCCTGTCTCGATGAGTCCCCGATCAATACAAGAATTTACCGCGTTATTGAGCAATCCGACCAATCTTTTTTTCATTTACCCTTACTCTGACTTTCCGACATATATAAAAAAGTTGGCCAGAAAGCCAACCTCTCTTTTCTTATAACAACTGATGACAGCCAACATCCCGTACTACAGATAACCCCGGGCACACGGGTTATTTCTTACCTATTTCCCGCCACAATCATGATCCGCTTCTGTATTTTTCATCCACCGCGTCAATATCTTTTTCCTTAGTGGAAAGATCTCTTGTAAAATCAGGACAATGAACAAACCCTAAGGCGTCGATCGAAACGGTGAATCGTTTCTGGCAAGTCGCACGCCACGCACATATGGAGCAATATTTCTTTTCTGTTCCCATGATGAACCCTTCTTTCCAAACAAACGTCTATCGTCTTTTACCTTTTATTTATGAAAGCTTTGAAAAACCCATCCTCAATGTCACCCCCGTCCCCGACAGGCGCATTAAATGGCCGGCACAGTCTGCAATCTATAAAAATTTCATTATGACCCGATTCCCTTTGTCACAAAAAACCCTTATACCCTGCGGGGAGACACAAGGGCACAGTATATTCATATGCCTGTGAAGTCAAGATTTTTCGACAAAACCCCTTAATATTGCAAGAAAAAGAGCATCATCACTTCCTGACCGACAAAAAGATAGGCCATAGCCGCGATGGACAGAAACGGTCCGAAGGGAACGGCATATTTCATGTCCTTTCCTTTGGCTATAATCATCGACACACCCACCAGAGCACCGAGGAGAGAACTCACAAATACAATGAACAAAAGGGACTTCCATCCCAGAAATCCTCCCATCATGGCAAGGAGCTTGATATCCCCACCTCCCATGCCCTCCCTTTTTGTGATGAGTTCATATCCCACGGCAATTGCATACAGGCACCCACCGCCAATTAAAACGCCTAAAACGACTTCCATCCAGGAAATACCCATGAAGAAAACGGCTATCAGGGAAAAAAGAGGGATGCCGGGTAATGTAATGACATCGGGAATAATCTGATGATCCAGGTCGATGAATGTGATGACAATCAATGAACAGCCAAAGACAAATACAAAGAGATACTGCAGATTGAGACCGAATTTCCAGAAGAGCGCTAAAGAAATGACGGCCGTCAGTACTTCAACAAAAGGATACCGGGAGGATATCTTTTCATGGCAATCCCGGCATCTGCCCTTCAGGATGAGATAACTGACAACGGGGATATTGTCGTAAAACCGGATGGCGTGTTCACATTTCGGACAGCGCGACGAGGGAAAAACGATGGAGGGGCCTTCAGGAAGGCGGCAAATCAGCACGTTGAGGAAACTCCCGATCGCGGCCCCCGCAACGGCCAGAAAGATGTCTAAGAAGATGACCATGGCCTGGCACTTTCAGCCGTCTTTCCTGTCCCATTTATAAGGAATGTTGTTATCGTGGGGATGAATTCTGAATTCATCGGGCTCTTTGTAGTTATAGGGCTCCGTCGGCACATTGACGACCACCGCTTCTTCAAGTGAAATACATGTGAATCCGTGACACACATGGGGGGGGATGTGCAACAGAACGGGGTTGTGTTCACCTGCGAAGTGTTCATTGATTTCACCATACGTTGAAGAATCTTTCCGTCCGTCGTAGAGGACGATCTTCATCATCCCCTTCAAGACAGCCATATTGTCAAATTGTCTTTTATGATAATGCCATCCCTTCACCACACCCGGATAGGCCGTCGTCATATAAACCTGGCCGAATCCCTTGAACATCTCGTCGTCTACCCGGAGAATCTCCATCAATCTTCCCCGCTCATCCGGTATCACCTTCAGTTTCTTTATGATAACGCCCTCAATCATATATGTGCCTCATATTTTATTTGCTCCGGTTTTTGCCACCATGTTTCCCGCACACTGAAGGGAATCAAATGTTCCCGCGTCCGTCCACCAGCCATCAAGGATATCCCACTCCAGTTTTCCTTCTTCAAGGTAGTAGTTATTGACATCCGTGATTTCCAGTTCCCCTCTCCGGGAAGGTTTCAGTGTCTTGATAAAATCAAAGACCTTACTGTCATACATATAAATGCCGATGACGGCACAATTGGAAGAAGGAACGGACGGTTTTTCATCGATCCGGATAATCCGCTTTCCCTCAAAGGCCGCCACCCCGAAACGCCCGGGATCATCCACTTCCTTCAGGATGATTCGTGCGCCTTCCTTCTGCCTGCTGAATGCATCAACCGCTTTCCCGATATTCTTTTCAATGATATTATCCCCGAGGACAACAACAATTTTCCCGTTATCGGCAAAGAATTCCGCCAGGCTGAGGGCAGCGGCTATGCCTCCCTCTCCCTCCTGATAGGTATAATTGATGTGCTTAAGCCCGAAGTCGCTGCCGTTTCCAAGAAGTCTGAGAAATTCTCCGGCATTGTTTCCACCGGTAACGATCAGAATTTCATCGATTCCCGCATTGACCAGGGTCTTGATGGGATAGTAGATCATGGGTTCATTGTAAACGGGCAGAAGGTGCTTGTTGGTTACCTTGGTGAGTGGATATAGCCTGCTCCCCAGGCCCCCTGCTAACACGACACCTTTCATACGGTCCTCCTGATGCAATTTTGCGCTCCCCTATAGCATATTAAAGAATCCTCAACAATAAAAACATTCCCTCCCTTTTACATTCCTATCAGACATGATATAAAGATACTGTGAACTAAATCAAAGAAGGATATCATCTTGACGGATGCATTTTACATGAACCGGGCTATCAAGCTCGCCCGCAAGGGAGAAGCATGGGTGAGTCCCAATCCCATGGTCGGGGCTGTCATCGTCAAAGGGAACCGGATCATTGGCGAGGGATACCATGAGAAGTTCGGAGACAATCACGCGGAAATCAATGCCATCCTCCGTTCCTCAGAACCGATCGATGGTTCCACCATTTATGTCACCCTTGAACCCTGCACCCATTACGGAAAAACGCCACCCTGCGTGGAGCGGTTGATTTCTCTCAAGCCGGCGCGGGTCGTCATCGGCAGTCTTGATCCCAACCCCCTGGTTTCCGGAAAAGGGATCAAAGTCCTCAATCAGCACGGTATAGAAACAACGGTAGGCGTTCTTGAGGATGCCTGCAAAGACTTGAATGAACGGTTCTTCAAGTTCATTCAGACAAGAATTCCCTTCGTCACTCTGAAATTCGCCCAGACCATCGACGGAAGAATCGCAACGGCATCGGGCCATTCACAATGGATCAGCTCCCTCCCTTCCCGCAGATTTGCCCACCGGTTGAGAAGCATTCACGACGCCGTTCTGGTCGGTGCGGGAACCGTCATGGCGGATAATCCGGAACTGACAGTCCGTCTCACCCGGGGAAGAAACCCTATCAGAATCATCGTTGATTCTCATCTGCGCATTCCCCTTCAC
>JAPLJQ010000550.1 GCA_026388495.1 Deltaproteobacteria bacterium
ACATACCATTCACGCAAAACCTCCACCCGTTTCTCCCACTGTGACGCCGGAATGAAAAAGCGCTGGGCGAAATGAACTTCGGCCACGCCTGAATTTACCACCTCGATGCGGAATTGCCGCCCCAGATAGAGGGCCGATTCGCCGCTCACCAGTTCCTTCCCCGGTGGATGGGGCAGAGCCCGGTATTTCTGAGGGTGGCCCGTCTTCTCGTAAATCCATTGGCGTTTTGAATCCACCGCCTGCCGGATCTTTTCGTCGGATATTCCTTCCGGAGCATGCACTACGACGCTGCGATCACGTTCAACGGTGATGGTCAGGTTGTGCCGCTTGGCCGATCTTTGAATTGTGTATTCCAGAACCACTGCAATCACTCCGCGTAGAGGATGATGTCGTTATTCTTCTCCGCGATCTCCATGATCCGGGAGATGATATGGGCGCGGTTCCTTACAATACCGGGAAGCTTGGAGAATTCCGTCGCAAGCAGAACATTCTGAAGATCCGCCCTGAGCTTATTGCGGGCGGGGATGCTCTCCCAGAAGCCCGTGAGTTTCAGCTCCCGCTCCACCACGAGGAAGGACTGCTGCGTCAAATCAACCAGGCGGCTGATTTTATCTTCCTCACTCATCCCTTCCGCTATCCCAGGCGCTCCTTCCGGCAGATCACCTTTGCCTCCCCTGAAAATTTCCCCGAAGATTTCTCGTTTGAACATCCTAAACAGCGGCATCTGTTTTTTGCGATGCAGCCCATAGTTTGGTTCTTTGCCGGCATTGATGATTCGCGTCCGCAGTTTCTCCAGTTCTTCGTAAATCTTGTTCCAGTTGTTGCGGAACTCTTCAAAGATTGCCGCCAGCGCCTCTGCAAAGGAGGCTTGCAGCTCGGGGTCGTCGGAAAGTTCGATATCGAGGTGGTGGCGAATGGCGTGCTCCACCTCCGCCGCCTTGGTCTTGGTGCGGCTCCGATGGCCTACCTGTTTCTGAAAATCCGCATCGAGAATGGAGATCGGCTCGATCTTCACCTCTATCCCCTTGGACTCCAGATAGGCATCGGTAATGCCGCGCAGCTTGGGCGGGATGCCTTTCATACTCAGGCGCTCATCACGGAAGTGTTTGGATGCCATCACATTAATCGCGGCAAGGGCCTGGTAGTCGGCCATATAGTCGAGAGCCTGCCGGGCGGGAAAGACAACGTTCAGGCACTTGGTCAGCTTCTTAAAGGCCAGCATGTAATCGAAACGCAGATCTTCGTCATAAAAGAGATCAAAAAACGCATCTTGATCGGTCAGATCCGACAGCCCATGTCTTTTAAGCAGATCCATGACTGCGGCATGGCTGGTGCGAAGTTCCCGCAGCTCCTCCTCGGGGAAGCTCAGGGTGTCGATCACTTCCTTTTGTTCGCGTTCATCGTAGGTGTCGAGGGCCTTCTTCAGGTGGTGGCCGATGCCCACATAATCAACCACGAAGCCCTTGTCCTTGGTCTCTCCGGCCACGCGATTCACCCGGGCAATGGCCTGGAGGAGGTTGTGGGCGACGATCACCTTGTCCAGATACATCACCTGCTCCACCGGAGCATCGAAACCTGTAATGAGCATGTTCATCACAATCAGGATCCCCATGTCGCCGGCGACGCCGTCCTCTTCACCCCCGAAGGCCATCTTGAAGCTTTTGATGCTCGCCTCGTGCCTGGAACTGTCCGAGTAGGCCTTGAGATGAGGAAGGTCGTTGTGATTGCCGGAGATGATGACATCCGTCTTCAGTTTGCTCAGCCGATCAAGGTCCAGCCTCCTCGGGTTGGCCTGTTTCAGGGCAGAAAGAGCAGCCGCCAGGGCGCCGTCGATATGTTTCTTGTAGCGCACTGCCGCCTCGCGGGAAGTTGCCACCACCTGGGCTTTGTAGCCGTTGGGGAAGACATGGGTCAGGTAGTGGGTCACCATGTCTTTGGCTTTAGCCTCGATGGTGGACTCGGCTTCCAGGTAGGAGTCGCGGGAGCCGTAACCCAAAATCGCCATACGTTCCTGCAGGTTGTAGTCGCTGAAGACATCCGCGAAGGCTGTATCCATGCCGGTCTGATCAGCCACCTCGGCATTATGGGTGCGGCCTTCGTAAACAATCTCCAGTGTCACGCCGTCATCGATGGACTGGCGCATGGTGTATTTATCGATGTAGTCGCCGAAAACCCTCTCGGTCTTGTCGATGGGCGTGCCGGTGTAGCCGATGCGGGCGGCGTTGGGGATGCCCTTGTCGAGATTGGCTCCGAGCATGGCGTATTGGGAGCGGTGGGCCTCGTCGGTCATCACCAGAATGTTCGGGCTGGCATTCAGCTCCGGGAAGGTCTCCGTCAGATCTGCTTCACGGAACTTATGGATCATCGCCATGATTAGATCCGACGAGTCCGAACGCAGCAGTTCCTTGAGCTTCTTGATGCTGTCTGCCACCTTGACCGTAAAGCCGATACTCCGGCTGGTCTCAGTCAACTGGCCTTCCAGTTGGGTGCGGTCGGTCACGAAGACCACCTTCCAGTTCGAGAGTTTGGCATGACGATACATCTCCCGCACCATGAACATCATGGTCAGCGATTTGCCCGATCCCTGGGTGTGCCAGATGATGCCGCTACGCTCGCGTGGGCTTTGCCCCGTCAGCAGGCGCTTCACCGCCAGTTTAACGGCGCGGAACTGCTGGTAGCGCCCTACGATCTTGATCGTCTCGCCCTTGTCGTTGGTCGAAAAGAGGGTGAAGGTGCGGATGAGATCCA
>JAPLJQ010000128.1 GCA_026388495.1 Deltaproteobacteria bacterium
AAAACAGAGAATCTATGAAAAAAAATCTCGTCGGAAGCGCCAGATACACAAAGCGGAAAAAAAATATCTATTACGATACGGACGGAATCAGGGAACATCAGGAAGAAACGGTCAAAATCTGCGATCAGTGCGGAGGGCTTGTCATGATTGACTCCAAAGCAGACACGGGTAATAGAATTTTTGCCATTATCATTCCCCGGATGAGCTGCCCCGATTGCAGACAACATGGAGAAGAGATATACGCCTTAACCAATAAAAGAGAGTATAATTACGTCTATCTCCAGGATAAAGACATGGATGTTTTCTGTGTTGACAGAGGGAAATGAATCTATGGGATTATCTCTTCACTTTATTCACATAGCGCATCTCCTCCCCGCCAGCAAGGCGGGTATTGCAGGTTGCACTCCCGGTCACTCACCAATGGACATCCCATTTTTAACGACAGACTTGCCTGAAATCTCTTGAACATGAATACGAACGATTCCCTTCACCGGACTGAAAAGAGCCTGAAGAGACTACTGGAAATCATCCACCGATTGCGATCTCCCGAAGGTTGTTTGTGGGACCGGCAACAAAAAAAGGAAGATATTGCCAGATACCTGATGGATGAGGCGTATGAAGTCATTGACGCCATTGAGAGCGGGCGCCCTGCGCCACTGAGGGAAGAACTGGGCGATCTCCTTTTTCAGATTTTTTTCCTTGCAGGTATTTCAGAAGAGGCGGGTGATTTCGACATCGCTGATGTCATGAAAGATGTAACAGAAAAAATGATCAGACGGCACCCTCACGTCTTCGGAAACAAAAAAGTTCGCAACATCGAGGAAATCCGATCGAACTGGGAAGACATCAAGAAATTCACGGAAAACAGGAACAAAGATGGCAGCGTGATTCTGGCCGGTATAAACCGTGCTATGCCGTCTTTGCTTGCAGCGCAAAAAATGACTGAAAATGTATCGAAAGTCGGTTTTGACTGGGGAAAGGCAGGTGAGGTTCTCTCTAAGGTTGAAGAGGAGCTACTTGAATTTAGAACAGCTCTTGAATCTGACAATCATGAAAAAATCAAGGAAGAAATTGGCGATCTTTTTTTATCACTGGTAAACTTCTGCCGATTTATCGATGTGAGTGCCGAAGAATCACTAAAGGCAGCTATAAAAAAATTCGGAAGCAGATTTCAATATTTGGAAAACAGGTTAGCAGCAAGCGGGAAAACTCCCATGATGGCCTCCCTCGAAGAAATGGATGATCTATGGAATGAATCGAAATTGATCGAAGCTGATAAGGATGGGAAATCATGAAGTTTTTTCTGTGCGTGCTTGGAGTGGTATTGATAATCGAAGGACTCCCCTATTTTGCCTTTCCCGAAAAAATCAAGGTTTTTCTCTTGAAATTACATGATGTCCCCGACTCAACCCTGCGGATATTGGGGCTGCTCGTCATAGCCATCGGATTGATTCTTGTGTATTTCGGAAGGAATGAGTAAAATAAAACAAGTCCATTGACTTTCATGAACATTTCTGATTACCTCCCAAGTTCCCAAAACCTTTAAGAAAGGAAGAACCCCGACCTTAAATGAGATTAGGAGATTTTGATTACAATCTTCCCGAGGGACTTATAGCCCAGCAACCACATGAGATGAGGGATCAGGCCCGGATGATGGTCATCAATAGAGCAACGGGAGACATTGTCCATGACGTTTTTTTAAACCTGCCGCACTATTTAAAAAGGCAAGATGTTCTGGTCATTAACGATTCGAAGGTCATCCCCGCAAAATTAATTGGAAAAAAGGAAACGGGCGGATTGATCGAGATACTCCTCCTTTCAAAAAAATCTGAAGAAGCTCAAAAGTGTTCCACGTGGGAGGTACTGCTAAGACCCGCCAAGAGAGTTCAGATCGGCGCCAGGATATTTTTTGAGAGTGGTTGTGAGGGAATCATAACCGATCGGATAACTGACAAAAAATGGCTCATCACATTTATTACGCGGATGGATTTTGACTGTTTTCTGAATCAATTCGGAGTCGCTCCGCTTCCGCCTTACATTAAGCGGAAAAAAAGCACATCAAGGGATGAAGATATTGACAGGTATCAAACCATATATGCGAGAATGCCCGGATCAGTCGCAGCACCGACCGCGGGGCTTCACTTTTCTCATCATGTTATCAATGCGCTTGAGAAAAATGACGTTTTGATTGCCCCTGTAACGCTGCATGTCGGTTATGGAACATTTTACCCCATTGAAACGGATCATGTGGAAAACCATGTCATGGAGAAAGAGTTTTTCGAAATAAGTGACAAAGTTTCTCATATCATGAACAACGCTTCAAATGTCGTTGCTGTGGGAACAACCTCTACAAGGGTCATCGAATCGGCTACTGATAAAAACTGCAAGGTAAAACCGGGGTCATCCCATACAGACCTTTTCATTTATCCCGGTTATCGTTTCAAGAGGGTCAATACATTACTCACAAATTTCCATCTACCCAGATCATCCCTCTTTCTCCTCGTCTGCGCCTTCGGAGGCAAAGATCTGATCCGGAAGGCCTATGACCAAGCCATCGAACGTCGATACCGATTTTACAGTTACGGAGATTGCATGTTGATTCTGTAGAACAGATTTTTTATCATCGGTTTAACTTAAAAATCGGAATAGGAATTTCCCATACATGAAATACGCTTTTAAAGTCCTTCTGAAAGATCCTGTCTCCGCTGCGCGTTTGGGAAAAATCTACACACCCCATGGCGAGGTAAATACTCCCGTTTTTATGCCCGTCGCAACGCAGGGCTCAGTGAAGTCACTCACTCCGGAAATGGTCAGGAACATGGGAGCAGAAATGATTCTGGTGAATACCTACCATCTTTACCTGAGGCCCGGTCATAGCATCATTAACAAATTCAATGGCCTGCATAAATTTATCAACTGGAATGCCCCGATTTTGACCGATAGTGGCGGTTTTCAGATATTCAGTCTCAGTGCGCTCAGAAAGATCACCGATGACGGTGTCATATTTCAGTCCCATATCGACGGGTCGAGACATTATATTACTCCCGAGACTGCCATCGAAATTCAGGAGGCTCTCGGTTCCGATATTATGATGTGTCTCGACGAATGCACTCCGTACCCCGCCAGTTTTGAAGAAGCTGAAAAATCGCTTGAATTGACAGTCAACTGGGCCCGGAGATGTAAAAATATAAAAAAAAGTAACGAACAGGCTCTTTTTGGAATTATTCAGGGCGGAATGTATCCGGAACTCCGTCGCAGGGCAATCGAAGAAATCTGCTTAAATATCGGTTTTGACGGCTACGCCCTGGGCGGGCTGAGTGTGGGAGAACCCAAGGATATCATGATGAACACTGTCAAAACAGCCGCACCCCTTCTGCCTGAAGAAAAACCTCGATATGTCATGGGAGTTGGCACTCCTGAAGATATTGTCGCATGTGTTGATTATGGAATCGACATGTTTGATTGCGTTATCCCTACAAGATGTGCCAGAAATGGATTGTTATTTACAAATCATGAAAAGGTTGTTATAAAGCACGCCCGTTACAAGGAGGATACGTCACCTCCCGATGAAACATGTGACTGTTATACGTGCAGAAACTATTCACGGGCATACCTGAGACACTTGTTTATGGCCAGGGAAATTCTGGCCATGGTCTTGAACACGATTCATAACGTCCGGCATTATATGCGTCTCACGGAACAGATAAGAGAGGCTATAAAAGACGGTCGGTATGCCGATTTTAAGAAGGCGTTTATGGAGCGAAACATTAATCAAGGAGGATATGAGAATTGACAGACTTGGTCTATGCCATGGGTAACTTCGGAGGAGGAGGCAGCGGTGCTGGAGGAGGAGGAGATATCAGTTTTATCATCATGATGGCGGTTATTTTTGCCATCTTTTACTTTCTTCTTATCAGGCCCCAGCAGCAGAAGCAGAAAGAACACAAAGAGATGCTTGCCAACATCAATCACGGTGACATGGTCATGACTTCCGGGGGAATCCATGGCAAAGTCACCGCTCTTACCGATGCAGTGGTAACACTTGAAGTGGCCGAAAAAGTCAGAATCAAGGTGGCGAGGAATTGCATCGGCGCCGTTTTGCAAAAAGCCACGAAGGAATAATCTCGAAAGGAAACGCGCATGCTAAAAAGTATCAGGATCAGGGCGGCTACGGCTTGTATTGTTTTACTTGCGGGTTTGTTTTACCTCACTCCATCCCTGACATCCAGCCTTCCCGATGTGTGGCAGAAATATCTGCCCACGGACAAAATACATCTGGGGCTCGATCTGCAGGGAGGGATGCATCTCGTTCTTGAAGTCGATACGGACAAGGCGGCGGAAAGCATCATGGAGAGAACCTCAAACGATCTCAAGGAAACCCTGATGGATAACAAGGTTCGTTTCCGACATATCGAAAGGACGAAGGACAACACCATATCCCTTGAATTTCCTGACAGTGCTTCGAAAACCGGGTTTGAAAACCTGATGAAGGATCATTATCCGGACCTTGAGACGGCAACCACGGAAACCCGTGATGGAAGAGAAATTGTTTTTCTCAAGTTTAAAGACAAAAGAAAAAAAGAAATCAAGAAGCTGACCATCGAGCAGAGCCTTGAAACGATTCGTAACAGGGTCGATCAGTTCGGCATCTCCGAAGCTGAAATTATTCCTCAGGGGGAAGACCGTATTGTCGTTCAACTTCCAGGTGTAAAAGATACGGCAAGGGCTAAAAATCTCATCGGGAAAACGGCCCTCCTGGAATTCAAACTTGTCGACGAAGAACACAGTCTGGATGATGCCTTGAGAGGCAATATTCCTGATGGAAGCGTCATCGCCTATGAAAATCGCATGGACAGACAGACCGGCAGGAAAGCCAGCGCTCCCATTTTGCTGAAAAACAAAACGCTTTTAACGGGCGGATACCTTGAGAGCGCTCAGGTAAAAATCAGCGACCGGTTCGGCGAACCCTACGTGGGTATAAAGTTCAATACCCAGGGCGCAAAAGACTTCGATCGAATCACAGGTGAAAACGTGAAAAAACGCCTGGCAATCGTCCTTGACGGCGTCGTCCATTCCGCACCGGTCATACAGGAAAGGATCTCCGGTGGCGAGGCGCAGATCACAGGGTCATTTTCGATGGATGAAGCCAAAGATCTGTCCATTGTCCTTAGAGCGGGGGCATTGCCTGCGCCTGTTAATATTCTTGAAGAAAGGACCGTCGGGCCTTCTTTGGGGCAGGACTCTATCGACAAAGGTGTTTTGGCTGCCGTCCTTGGATCGATCCTGGTTGCCATATTCATGCTGGTTTATTACAGACTCTCCGGCTTGGTTGCAAATGTAGCTCTTATTTTAAACATGATTCTTCTCCTTGGGATTCTTGCAGCATTCAAGGCAACACTCACACTTCCCGGTATCGCAGGCATTGTTCTTATCATTGGTATGTCTGTCGATGCCAATGTTCTTATATTTGAAAGAATTCGGGAAGAAATCAGGGGGGGGAAAACACCAAGGGCAGCGGTCGAAACGGGATATTCAAAAGCTTTTATGACCATTTTTGACACAAATGTGAATGCGTTGATTGCCTCTCTATTCCTCTTCGGTTTCGGCACAGGACCCGTTAAAGGTTTTGCGCTTACCCTTAGTATCGGTATTGTTGCGAGCCTCTTCACCGCCGTATTTGTGACGAGAATCTTTTTTGATTATTTTATCTGGAATCGAAAGATCAAGACCATCAGCGTATAAACTCAATATGTGACGAACCAATACGGAAACCTAAACATTTAGGAGATATAAATGGAACTCGTAAAACCAGGAATTAATATTAACTTTGTCGGAAGGTTAAAATACGCTGTTGCATTTTCTATAATACTTACGTTTATATGTGTGGTATCTATCCTATGGAAGGGACTTTATTACGGTATCGATTTTGCTGGCGGCACTTTGGTGCAGATCAAATTTCATCAGAAGACTTCCGCTGACGATATCAGAAAGGTTTTAAATCAGATCGGTATCGACGACAGTGTCATTCAACCATTCGGTTCCGATGAGGTCGTTATCAGAACGGTGAAATCGTCATCGGATACGAAAGGTCTTTCAAGCAAGATTGAAGGCTCTTTGAACGCCGCATACGGTAAGGATGCTTTTCAGGTGCAACGGGTCGAGGTTGTGGGGCCAAAGATTGGGAAAGACTTAACTCGAAAAGCCCTGCTGGCTGTCATTTTTTCGTGGATCGGCATGCTCATTTATATCGCCTTCCGGTTTGATTTACGCTACGCTGTCGGAGGCATTGTGGGAGTGATTCATGACGTCATTGTCGTTGTTGGAATATTTTCCATTTTTAATATTGAGTTTACACTGACAATTGTTGCTGCGCTACTCACCATTATTGGTTACTCTATTCATGACACCATTGTCCTTTTCGACAGGGTCAGAGAAAATGTGAGAAAAGATTCAAAAAAAGACCTCGGTACTATCATGAATGAAAGCATAAACCAGACTTTAAGTCGCACAATCCTGACTTCGCTCACCGTGGTGATTGTTGTTGCTGTCCTCTTATTTTTCGGCGGAGCTGTGATTCACGACTTTGCTTTTGCCCTGTTGGTCGGTGTGATTTTTGGTACTTATTCTTCTGTTTTTATCGCAAGCCCCGTTGTCCTGGTATGGGAAAATATTAGGCCCTCAACGATCAAGAGGAAGAAATAACTTGCCCCCCCTTGAAATTGCAGGAGTGACGATTTTCATTCTCGTATTATTTGTGGGTATCTTCTCCATTGTGTTTGGACTTCCGGGAACAATTATTATCCTTATCGATACGATTCTTTACGCACTGTTTACAGGGTTTGATAAAATCGGCGTCAAGATTCTCGCCATCTTGCTCGTCATCTCTCTCTTGGCAGAGGCCCTTGATTTCGTACTGGGAATGGCGGGTGCTGCGAGATTCGACGCTTCAAAAAAAGGGATATGGGCTTCTGTGACAGGAGGCTTCATCGGCGCCATCATCATGACACCGGTTCTTTTCGGCTTTGGCACGATTGCCGGATTTTTTTTGGGAGGCTTTACCGGTATTCTGATCACGGAGCTGATCGGTCATGGACAGTCGAAGCCGACGATCAGGACCAGGTATGGCATTATCCTGGGAAGGTTTACGGGTATGCTTGCCAAAGGTTTTTTTGCTTTTGTGATG
>JAPLJQ010000342.1 GCA_026388495.1 Deltaproteobacteria bacterium
TCGCCACGTCGTTAATTTATCATTGATTTTCTTAAGGAATTTGCTCGAATCTTTGATATATAGAACATACAGTCCTCTGCTGGTCAGATTGTTGCGAACAGAGGATACATCAAGACCCTCTACGATGCCCTTGATCACGCCACCGTTGGCATCCACCGCTTTGTACAGGTAATTATTCATCCCGTTATTCTATTCAATTCTTCCAGAGATATGATGCCCTGCGCCACTTTTCGTAAACCGTCTCCCTTTAACGTGACCATGCCTTTTTTCACCGCCGCAGACTGTAACGCGGTTACGGGAACATCTGCAAAGATGAGGTCTCTCAGCTCGTCGTCGATAACCAGGATTTCACCGATGACGATCCTTCCTGAATAACCGACATTGTTACACTTGCTGCATCCTTCACCTTTAAAAACATTTTCGACCGACATGCCAAAGTCTTGAAACAATTTCTTTTCATCATCGTTTAAACGATACGATGTTTTGCAGAAGGTGCATATTTTTCTTGCAAGTCTCTGTGCGATAATGGCCAAGAGCGAAGATGACATCAGGAACTTGTCCACCTTCAGATCCAGAAGCCTCGGTATGGAGGTCACCGCATCGTTTGTGTGGATGGTTGAGAGGACGAGATGTCCCGTAATGGATGTTCGAATGGCAATTGCTGCGGTTTCTTCATCCCGGATTTCTCCGATCAACATGACATCGGGGTCCTGCCTCATGAAGTTCCTTGCCGCGAAGGCGAAGTCATACCCTGCTTTCTCGTTGACTTGGGTCTGTCTGACCATACTCAGCTTGTATTCCACAGGGTCTTCAACGGTGATGACATTCCTTTCAAGAATGTTGATTTCCCGTAACGCAGCATAAAGTGTCGTGGTTTTTCCTGAACCTGTCGGTCCGGCAATGAGAATCACACCGTATGGCTTCTGAAATAATCGCCTGATTTCCTTTTCACTTTGTTCGTCAAAGCCCAGAGTGCCAATCCGGAGAAGGGCGCCGGTTCCGGCAAGAATTCTCATGACGACGTTTTCTCCGTATATCGTAGGTACGGTAGATACACGGATATCGTATTTCTTGTTTAAAAATTCGTATGTGAAAGAACCATCCTGAGGCAATCTTGTTTCGGCTATGTCGAGCTTGGAGAGTATTTTGATCCTTGATACAATACCGGAAAGAACGACCCTCGGCAGGGCATATCCGTAGCGTAACACGCCGTCTATCCTGTAGAAAATATGGATGATATCTGATGCCGGTGTGATATGGATATCAGTGGCGTGTTGGCGGATTCCGTCCATGAAGAGCATATCCGTCAGCGATGTCACTTCTGTCCCGCCGGCTGTGCCGGCTTCTTTGATTTCACCGATAATTTTGTTTCTGTTTTGCTCGATGGGATTTTCAAGAAAGAAGTACCCTTTTTCCAGAGATTCCCTGAAATTGTCAGGATCAACCATGTATACTTTCGGTTGCGTCCGGGTAAGAGATACGACTTTATCGATAGCAAGAATGTTGCTCGGGTTCGTTACTCCGATTTTCAGCCGGCCATCAACCAATTCTATGGGAATGAAACCTGTACCTTCGGCAACTTCCTTGGGAATGAGCTTCAGGGCATCTTCGGAGATGGGATACTGGCTTAAGTCAATATATTCCATACCGGCCTGTTCGGCCAATGCCTGTCCCAGTTCCTTTGACGAGACAAAGCCCAGTTTGACAATTGCGTCTCCAAAAAGTTCGCCGGTGATTTTCTGCTGGATGAGGGCGATCTTTACCTGATTTTCATTAATGAGGGCCTTTGATAGAAGGATATCTCCGATCCTTATTCTTGCCATAAGATGTTATCCTTGCTTAATTTTAATATCTGTATGGTTTCCTTTTCTGTCGCTATCTCGAAACAATGACAGGCTGGAGCAATACAACAAGCTCCGTTTTTTTCACAACCTTGTCTCTGCTTTTAAAAAAATAGCCAAGGATTGGAATGTCTCCGAGACCCGGAACCTGACTGTCTGTAAGTCCTTCCGTTTTGGAAATGAGCCCGCCGATAACGACCATCTGGCCGCTTCTTACCTTCACGGTTGTGCTCATCTGTTTGAGATCAATCTGGGGTAACTGGATAAGATAAGGACGATCACCTCCTGGAGTATCTGGAGTACCGAGGCCTTGAGAGTCAAGCTTTACGAGATTAGACACAATGGGGGTGACCGACAGGGATATCTCCCCGGTTTCGCTGATGTACGGTACGATGCCGATCATGATTCCGGACAGGATACTGCCCGTATCGACGGTAAACGTAACGGTGGGGGCGGCGCCTGTCGAAGTCGTCTGGGTTGTTTGAATCTTTGAGATAAAGGAGGTGTTTCTCCCCACGCCCAGGAGGGCCGTCTGACCGTTCATGATGTTGACCCGGGGATTGGACAGTATTCGTGTTTCTCCCTGAACCTGAATGGCGTTCAGGAGCGCAGTAAAATCTGTTGCTGCTGTCGCGCTGGCAATGAAATATGGACCCGTAGTGGGAACAACGCTGGCAAAATTGGTCGTTCCAATGTTTCCTGATCGACCAGCGCCATATGTGATAACCGAATTCCAGTTAATTCCGAATTGCAGGCTGTCGGACAGGGCGACCTCGATGATCTTTGCCTCCACAATGACCTGTCGGCTGATAACTTTCTTGATGGTATTGATGTAGTTTTCAACTTTATCCAGGTTTTTTTTCCTTGCAGTCACGATGATGGTTCCGGTAAGGCGGTTCACTACAAAGGTTTGTTGTGCGGAGGCGGATGCTTCTCCCGGAGTAACCAGCGTTTTTTCAATAGATTTCTCTATCACCTCCCAGAAATTATAAGCGCTTTTATCACTTTCTGTTTTTTGGGTGATAACACCTTTCAAATGACTGCCTCCAGCTCCGCTGCCCGACATGGCTGCACCGAGAATGTCGCCACCCAGATCGGTGCTGTAGGTCTGTATGATGGCCGGATGTCCAAGTTCGTAGGTCCTCGTATCTGTGACCTTAACATAGAGCATGTTGTCCTTAATAGTATAGAAATAATCTACAGAAGCGAAAACTTTGTTTAGGGCATCATCAGCCGTGACATTTTTCAAACTCAACGTAACGGGGATTTCGGGGTTCACGTCACTGTCCATCACCAGGTTAAGACCCGTTGCATCGGCGATGATAAAAAGAACATCCCGCAAGGGGGTATTTCGCGCCGAGAGATCGACAATCCTTGTTTTTACAGGGGATGCATCTTCATGGACAGGAACGAAATCCGGCGTCTTTAATGGTGTGGGTGATTTATCTGCCGGCGTCGCAATGGTTGCTTCTTTAGGTATCTGTATGTCCCTTTTAAGTTTAAATAGATTGTCCGTATAAGCACATGAGGATAAGCATAAGGACAGCCCCGAAAGCAAAAGGAATTTAAATACAACATTTATTCTAACTTCAGCCATTTCTCACCTTCTTTATTCTTCAATAAAACCCTGTTTTTTTCAATCCTTGTAACTTTATGTTTACCGATGACGTCTCCTTCGTTAAGGAACTTGCCATCAATGATCGCTATTTTTTTGTTTTTGTTGATAAGGATCATGGACACCCTTTTTTCTGCCGAAGATGCCGGAGATGATGGAGGAGATAGCACTACCAGAGGCGTATCGGGAAACCCCTTCACCGATGACTTTGTCAGGGTAATCGGACTTTTGATTAAACCTGTCTGCATTATTGATCTTTCGGCAATTTTCGGGATATTTTCATGGTTGAAGTTAAAGAGCTTTCTTTCCATGGGAGAAAGGGATAAACCAAACGTTACTTTTGAAATCATGAAGACAGTTAACATCGCCACCAAAGGGATTGATACGATAAAAAGGATGATTTTTTGATCTTTGTTCATGTCCTGCCACCTGTGCTGCGTGACTGAATCTTGAGAACGCCTCTGATATCGAAGTTAACGGCTTCCTTTGATTCGGCAGATGATTTTAATATGGACACACTGTTGATAAACATAAAAGGAGACATCAGTGATTGCAGATAACCAATGTCACTGATGAATGTTGTATAGTCACCTATTGCACCCTTTAAGGTGATCGGAAGGGCAACTTCATTTTCCTTTCTATCAAAATTGCCAACCATCATATCGGTGCCTTTCATGCGGGATCTTATTGAATCCACCGCCATCAGGATAGCCCCTTCCATCTCTTCCACTTTGTAATTGGGAGGGACCATTGAGTGGATCTTCTCCGAGGTTATCTCCATCTCTTTAATGGAGCCCTTCATCTTGATGTGATTTATCTTAAGGGTTTGAAATTGATTCAATGTATTCGACAGACTTGTGATATAATGATCAGAAAGTATGGCTCCTGAGATTAACACGGTGGCACAGAAGGCAGACAATACATAATAAATCAATAAGCGCTTCAGTTTTTTATCCATTGTTCCTGTCTTCTATCACTGTGTCTTTTTTTCGATCTCTATTTGAAATTGACCGCTTTTCAGGTCCAGATTCCGTGAGAGGGTCACCATACCGGCATCTTTATTGAAGCTGTCAATCAGTTTTTGAAATGTGTGATGCATGTTCCCGAAATTGGTTGAATGAATATTTCCGGAAATTTGCATCTGTAAAGAATCTTTTTTGTTATTTATCTGAATGCTCTGAATATCGATCGTTCCCATAGGCAGAAAATTGAGCCGCGTAAGCGCTTTTTGGATATCTGATCCAGAGCGGGCATCATTGATCAGATTAATTAAAGGTAGAATCTGTTGCAGTTCTACCGCATTTTTATCATAGCCGGCGATGACAGACTCGGTTCCTACAAGTTCTTTTCTCAACAAGTCGATCTTTCCACGCAATGAAGATATGTCAGAGAGATTGATCGTAAAATAGCTGAGACCTATGAGAGAAAACAAGAGGAAAAAAAGGATGGAATAAGCAACAGCAAACCGCTGCATGTACAGCATTTTGTATTTTTTAGGCAGCAGGTTGTCATTCTTCAGAATGTCGCTGAATAAAATGGCAGCCAGCGGTATATTAAAATTCTGGAATTCCTCTTCCGGGAGCATCACTTTTTCATGGGACGTTACCCGGACGGCAGGGATGACGGTTTTGCTTTGATCCTCTTTGATTGCGCTGTTCAATAAGACAAGCCGTTCCGGATTCAACCGTAATTGTTGCTGGGAATAGCTGACAGTCATGTTGATATTGTCGATGTCAGTATCCTGAACGTCTTTCCCCCTGGACGGTGTGATCCTGATGAATCGAACCTGGCCGTTTTTTACGAGAAAAAGAGATTTTTCCGCATTTGACGCCAGGAGGCAAAGGACGGTTTTGTACATCTTTGTATCCTGCGACTGCACAAGGTGTGAGACAGTAAAAATATCAGGATATATAGCCTTTATTGTTTTTCCTTGTCTGTCAAAGCGTTCTACAATGGTATCAATATCGCCGTTATCGACCGCAAAGAAAAAAACCTCCCGTGCTCCCTTCTCTTCGGCAGATTTATCTGCAAGAACGGTATAAAAAAATGAAAATAATTTCAATTCCGGAAATCGTTTTCTTATTTCGGTCTCAACGATGGTGTCCAGATAAGCTTTTTTTACAGGAGGAGCGGTAATAATGTCGCTGTAAAATTTTCTGAAAGGGTATACGATAGAAAGATTCGGCATTTTATTCGCCTTCAGGAAGGTGTCAAATTCTTCATCCTTGAGCATGACGGTTTTTTCAACAACCAATCTGCCCTTGTCTTGGGATGCATGGACAACCTTGACCAGATCGTCTTCAAAACTGACGGCGACTTGTCTCTTCAAATCCTTTCCCTTTCCTTCCGCAGAACCCATACATGCGGGAATGTGGCATACATACTCTGTATCCTTAACGTTTTCAAGGAATATTAAAATAATCGAATGGAGTTTCTCGCAATTCCCACCACCATGATCCTGCGGGCCACAATGCCACATCCGAATACAGGAGCCTGGAGTCAGAATGGCCAATGCCTTGTTTTTATTCTATCTTCTGTATTCCGACTTCAGTATTATCCAATAAAAAATGTGTTGACTATATATTCCCCTTATAATAATAATTTACATTAATGATTTTCAAAGCTATCAATACATTAGGATAACTTCAGAGATTGGGGAAAAGGCGTCTTTATATTCAGACATTCGGTTGTCAGATGAATGTCCATGATTCCGAGAAAATCATGGCTCTAATGGGCAGTTCCGGATATGTCACGACAGATGATCTCGTGGAAGCCGACCTGATCATCGTCAACACCTGTAGCATAAGAGAGAAGGCGAAACAGAAAATATACAGTGAATTGGGGCGATTCAGGAAACTAAAAGAACAGCGCCCGGATATCATCATAGGCGTAGGCGGGTGCCTTGCCCAGCAAAAGGGATCAGAATTTCTTCGAAAATATCCATTTCTGGATCTCGTTTTTGGTACCCATAATATTCACAGGATACCGGAGTATGTGAAAAACATCGAAATATCGCGGGCGGCCGTTATTTCGACGGACTTCCAGGAATCTGTCGAATCGCTGAATGTGGTGGCAGTGCCGCAAAATGGGAAAATCAGTGCTTATGTCACGATTATGCAGGGCTGTAACAACTTTTGCTCCTTTTGCGTTGTTCCCTATTTGAGAGGCAGGGAGGAAAGTCGAGCGCTGACGGATATTATCAAGGAAGTCAATATTCTCGCTGATCATGGGGTCAAGGAGGTGATCCTTTTAGGCCAGAATGTCAATTCCTATGGCAAGAGTCCCGGAAATGGCCATGATTTTCCGGAATTATTACAGGAAATTGGAAAAATTGATGATATAGAGAGAATCAGATTTACAACCTCACACCCAAAGGACCTGTCTGAAAGACTGATGACCAGTTTTAAGACTGTTGATAAGTTGTGTGAACATATCCATCTTCCGGTTCAATCGGGGTCGGACCGAATTCTCGGGATGATGAACCGGTGTTACACGTCCGCTGATTATCTGGATAAGGTGAAGAGTCTTCGATCTATCTGTCCGGATATCAGTATTACCTCTGATTTCATTGTTGGATTTCCGGGAGAAGAAGATTGGGATTTTCAGGCGACGCTTGACCTGATGAAGATCATCAAATTCGACGGTGCATTTTCTTTCAAATATTCGGAGCGCGTCGGGACTGCAGCCATCGATATAAAGAAGAAGATTCCGGAATGTGTAAAGCGTGAAAGGTTACAGGTATTGCAATCCCTTCAGGGAAAACATACCCTTGAACGACATGCATTGTTAATAGGCAACATTGAAGAAATTCTGGTCGAAGGCTTTAGTAAAAAATGCCGTGATGATATGATAGGAAGAACGCGTACCAACAGGATCGTGAACTTCAGAGGCGAATCCGAACTCATTGGTAAAACCGTGTCTGTCGTGATTACAGATGCATATCAGCATTCCCTTAGGGGAATCCTGCTGTAAAAAAGAGGGAGGTTGACGGATGTTGATAAAAATGAAAGTGTCCGGGCTGACAATAGATCCGCTTACGAATACACCTATCGTAATCTTAAAAGATATGCAGGAGAAAAAGGCCATTCCTATATGGATTGGGCTATTCGAGGCAAGCGCCATAGCGACGGAGATGGAAAAAATTTCATTTTCCCGCCCCATGACTCATGATCTTTTAACGGATATTTTGCGGATTCTGGAAGTCGAGGTGACAAAAATAGAGATCAACGATCTCAGAAATAACACCTTCTTTGCCAATATCTATCTTGTAAGAGAAGGTAAAAGTCTGGTGATTGATTCCCGTCCAAGCGATGCGATCGCTATTGCACTTCGGGCCAATGCTCCCATATTTGTCGATGACAAGGTCATTGAGAAATCACGGAACGTTGATTTTGGATCGAAGTTGACGGATATTGACAAATTCAAGGACGAAAAGCTGAAAGAATTTCTGGAAAATCTTTCTCCTGAGGATTTCGGAAAATACAAGATGTAATGAGCAGAACGTCGCAGAAGCCATTTTACAGATGTCTCAAAATGATACTTGTCGCCCCTGTTGGTGGACAGGGGTAGATTTTTTCGGAATCAGGCGGTCTTTTAATGTCATCATTGGAACAGGCGATCAAAAAGTTTAAATTCCACATGGAGATGGAGAGAAATCTTACACCAAACACGAGAAAAAATTACCTGGTTGACATCACACAGTTTCAGGAATTTCTCGCGGAGAATTATCCTTCTTCAGTAAGACCTGAACCGGACAGTCTGACGCAAATTGATCACATGATGATTCGGGCTTTTTTGGGGTCCCTGCATCGTAAAAAAAGGAAAAAGGTAACCATATCCAGAAAGGTAACGGCCCTGAAGACTTTTTTTAATTATCTTCTCCGTGAAGGTATCGTAAAAATCAACCCTGCAGAAACGGTGCAGGCGCCGAAGGCGGAAAAGCACATCCCCGCCTTTCTGTCTATCGATGAGATGCTGGCTCTTTTGAAGATGAAAATAAATCCTGATGAAACGGGGTTAAGAGACATGGCGATCATTGAACTGTTTTATTCTTCCGGCATCCGTCTCAGTGAACTTGCGGGTTTGAATATAGGAGATATTGATTTTTCCCAGGGCTTAATAAAGGTCAGGGGAAAAGGCATGAAGGAGAGGGTGGTTCCCGTTGGAGATCCGGCCCTCGTGGCTGTTCGCGCATATCTCGAATGCAGGAAAGATGCTTTCAAATATGAATACGGCGGTTCAAGGTATCCGGTCTTTGTCAGCAGGAAGGGTACCCGCTTAAGTACAAGAACGGTGGCAAGGATTCTGGACAGATTGGTCCTCATGAGCGGTTTAAACAGAAAGATCAGTCCCCACGTCCTGCGTCACACGTTTGCCACCCATATGATGGAGGCAGGAGCCGATTTACGGGCGATTCAGGAACTCCTCGGCCATGAAAGTCTCTCAACGACCCAGAAATATACCTCTGTCAGTGTTGGCAGATTACTCGAAATCTATGATAAAGCCCATCCGAAGGCTAAAAAGATGAAGTCGGAAGAAGGTCGGAAAGAGGAGGCGACTGAACCCGTATGAAAATTAGAGGGACCACGATATTGGCTGTAAAACATAAAGGGAAGGTCACCGTTGCAGGCGATGGTCAGGTGACCATCGATGTGACGGTGATGAAACATGGAGCGAGAAAAGTTCGCAGGCTGTATCATGATCGAGTCATTGTCGGATTTGCAGGGGCGACGGCCGATGCATTTACACTTTTCGATCGTTTCGATCAGAAGCTGGAACAGTATAAAGGCAATCTCCTGAGAGCTGCCGTTGAGCTGACAAAAGACTGGAGAACGGACCGGATTCTGAGACATCTTGAAGCTCTGATGATTGCGGTGAGCAAGGAACATTTTCTTATTATTTCGGGCAATGGCGATGTTATTGAATCGGACGATGAAGTCATGGCCATCGGATCAGGCGGACCCTATGCCCTGGCGGCTGCGCGAGCCCTTGTCCGACATTCGGATTTGACGGCGACGGAGATTGCTGAAGAATCGTTAAAAATTGCATCTGAAATATGCATTTACACAAATCAGCATCTTACCATCGAAGAACTGGAAACAGATAGCGGCGATGAAGATAAAAACGGCAGGAAGTTCAGAGGAGAAAACAGGGAGTAAATATTTGTATGTCATCTAATCCGTTAACACCAAGACAAATTGTGGAAAAATTGGATAAATATATTATAGGCCAGCATGATGCCAAGCGAGCGGTTGCCATTGCCCTCAGAAATCGGTGGAGGCGCCAGAATGTTTCAAAGGAACTGAGTGAGGAGATATCTCCCAAAAACATCATCATGATCGGACCCACGGGCGTGGGGAAGACGGAGATTGCCCGGAGGTTGGCGAAACTTGATAACTCTCCTTTTTTGAAAATTGAAGCGTCAAAGTTTACAGAAGTAGGCTATGTTGGAAGGGATGTGGAATCCATGATTCGCGACCTCGTGGAACTGGCTGTGAATATGGTCAGGGCGGAGGAACAGGAAAAAGTAAAATCAAAAGCGGCGGAAATCGCGGAAGAACGGCTCCTTGATATCCTGCTTCCTCCTAAGCCTGCGGAAGGAAAGGTAAGCGATCTGATAGTTGACAGAACGCCGGAGATCTCCGATGCGGAACCGCTTCAGCAGACGGATACGACTCGTGAAAAAATAAGGCGCTTTCTCCACGAAGGCAGATTGGACGGCCGGTTTGTGGAGCTGGAGATATCGGAAACAAAAAGCGGCCCCATGATTGAGATATTTTCTTCATCCGGCGTTGAAGATATGGGACTCAACATTAAAGAGATGTTCGGTAATATTTTCCCCCAGAAGAAAAAACGGATGAGGGTAAAGGTTCCCGAGGCCCTGGAAATTCTGGCACAGGAAGAAGCCCAGAAACTGGTGGATATGGACAAGGTAACCAAGGCGGCAATCGAGAGAGTGGAGCAATCGGGGATTATTTTTCTGGACGAAATTGACAAAATTGTCGGGAGCGATACTCCCCACGGTCCTGATGTGTCGAGAGAAGGCGTGCAGAGGGATCTTCTGCCGATTGTTGAGGGATCAACGGTTAATACGAGGTATGGAATGGTCAGGACGGATCACATTCTCTTCATCTCGGCGGGGGCGTTCATCGCCACGAAACCATCCGATCTGATTCCCGAACTTCAGGGGCGGTTCCCTATCAGAGTGGAGCTTGATTCTCTTGGAAAGGAAGAGTTTGTTAGAATCCTCACAGAACCTCACAACGCTCTGATCAAGCAATATATCGAAATGATGTCGACGGAAGGCGTCAGGCTGATCTTTTCGGAGGACGCCATTGAAGAAATTGCAGAGGTGGCTGCCGTCGTCAATGAAAGAACGGAGAACATCGGGGCGAGAAGGCTCTATACGATCATGGAAACTCTCCTTGATGATATTTCCTTTGATGCACCCGATATGGAAGAGAAGGAAGTGACCATTGATGCGGATTACGTGAGAGAAAAGCTGGAAAACATTGTTGAAGATGAAGACCTGAGCAGATATATCCTCTAAGGAGAAGCATCAAAGCAATAATCCTGAATACGAAACAATTTCAAAATCCGACTTTATAGAAATTGTAGAATTTCGTTATTTTACGAACCCGTAAAAAGTCAAATTTCGGCGCTGCTTGTCATTCCCGTGAAAACGGGAATCCAGTATTTTCATATATACACACACTACCTGGATTTGTGCCGGAGCCTGCCCTCGAAAGTACTTGTCGGCGGCGGGAATGACGACTTTTTACGAAGGCATCAGAATTTAATCTTGGAGTATTTATGGATAATGTGAAGAAATCCATGGAACGGGCTGAAATTTTACTGGAGGCTCTTCCTTACATCCGACGCTTTTATAACAAGACCATTGTCATCAAGTACGGCGGCCATGCCATGGTTGACGATGAATTGAAGGATTCATTCGCACGGGATGTTGTGATGATGAAATATATAGGGATTAACCCCGTTGTGATTCATGGAGGTGGTCCTCAGATTGGGGATTTCCTGAAGAAACTGGGGATAGACTCCAAATTCGTTCAGGGGATGCGTGTTACGGACGAGGAAACGATGAACATCGTGGAGATGGTCCTTGTCGGCAAGGTGAACAAGGAAATCGTGGGTCTTATCAATCGACATGGCGGCAAAGCCGTTGGTCTGAGCGGTAAAGACGGAACTCTCATCAGGGCCGAAAAATATTATTTGAGCGAAGAGAAGGCAAAGGACACCCCTCCGGAGATTATCGACATCGGCTTGGTGGGTAAGGTAAGGGCTATCAATGCGGGATTGATAGAATCTATCGAACAGGATGGGTTTATCCCGGTGATTGCTCCGACGGGAGTGGGAGAAAACGGTGAGACGTATAACATCAATGCCGATATTGTGGCCGGAGAAGTGGCTGCTGCCTTGAAGGCGGAAAAATTGATTTTATTAACGGACGTGGAAGGTGTTCTTGATAATAAGGGGCATTTGATTAATACGATGAATGACAGAGACGTTGTTGACATGATTCAGACAGGGACTATCAAAGGAGGCATGTTTCCAAAAGTGAAGTGTTGTATGAAGGCCCTGAAGGGCGGCGTGAAGAAAACACATATCATCGACGGGCGCTTAAAACATGCCATACTTCTGGAAATTTTCACGGATATGGGTATCGGTACGGAAATCGTCATATAATGATCAGGCTATCATGTCGTGTTTAGTGGATATCTCCCTCCGGTCGACATGACGAGACCTTGAAAACTTCCCTATTCCTGTCATTCCGGGCTTGACCCGGAATCCAGGGAATGGCTGAAAATAATGGGTCCCGGCTTTCGCCGGAATGACAAGTGAGACAATTTCCCTAGGATAAAGGTCTCGTGACGTCGAAATGATGAAATGATATCATCAGGAAGGCAAAAAATGACAACAGGTGAGTTAATAACGCTATCGGAGAAAAATATCATGGGAACCTACAAGCGCTTTCCCGTTGTGCTTGTAAAGGGATCCGGCGCCAGA
>JAPLJQ010000327.1 GCA_026388495.1 Deltaproteobacteria bacterium
CGGCAACAAACACGCAGGTTTTCCCCTCACCGGTAAGTTTTGCGGCTTCCTCCGAAAGATTTCCCGGGTTTATCCCCTCTCTTTCCATGAGCCTCAGGTTTCCCAGCAGGCACAGGCGTTCTTCCAGAAACGCCCTGGCGCCGAGACCGGATATGGCTTCAAATTGATGTGCCCGAAGAACAAGTAACTGCTCGCGACGTCCCCGTTCCACAATGGCTGCCGCGACGGGATGTTCCGAAACGGCCTCGATGGAGGCGGCGACCTGCAAAACCCTGTCCCTGCTTGCGCCGGGCGCGGCAATGATATCCGTTACCTCCGGTTCCCCTCTCGTCAGGGTGCCGGTTTTGTCGAAAACAACCGTCGTCAGTTTGTATGCCTTTTCCAGGCTCTCGCCCCCCTTGATCAGTATGCCGTTTTCCGCGCCTATTCCTGTTCCCACCATGACCGCCGTGGGCGTCGCCAGACCCAGGGCGCAGGGACAGGCGATGACCAGGACGGACACAAAGTTGAGTAAAGCCCGGCTGAAAACAGGATCGGGAACGAAAAAATACCAGACCACAAAGGTGGCGGCGCCAATGGCAAACACTACGGGCACAAAAATGGAAGCGACCCTGTCCGCCAGTCTCTGTATCGGCGCTTTTGATCCCTGGGCCTCTTCGACGAGACGAATGATCTGGGCCAGGGCTGTTTCCGCACCCACCCTTGTGGCTTTAAAAACAAAGCTCCCGCTCTTATTCAGCGTTGCGGCATACACTTGATGCCCCGCCTCCTTCACAACAGGCATGCTCTCGCCGGTGAGCATGGATTCATCCACCGTGGACATCCCTGAAACAACCAGGCCATCCGTGGGTATCTTTTCTCCCGGTCGGACGAGAATAATATCTCCCTTCACGACCTCTTCAATGGCGATGTCCGACTCTTTCTCATCCCGGATCACCCGGGCCGTCTTCGGTTTGAGCCCCATGAGGCGTCTGATGGCCGCGGATGTTCTGCCTCTGGCTTTCGCTTCCAGGAGGCGTCCCAGAAGAATCAGGGTGATGATCATGGCGGCGCCGTCATAATAGACGTGGGGGGCGATACCGGCTTCGACAAATATCCCCGGGGCAAAAGTGGCGGCAACCGAATAGAGATAGGCGGAAAGAGCCCCGACAGCGACGAGGGTATTCATATCCGTGGTTCTTTGCTTCGCTGCCTTTGCGGCGCCAATGTAAAACCGGCTCCCCACCCAGAAAACCACGGGGGTCGTCAGGACAAACATGACAGGAAGCATGATATCTCGGGAAATGGCCGCAAGAAAGGGAAACCAGTGCTGCATGGAGCCCATGAAGATGACGATACTGAGGACGGCGCCGACGGAAAACCGTAGACTCAGGTCTTTGATCTCTCTTTCCCTCGCCGCCGCGACGGGGTCTTCCAGCGCCTCTTTCAGGACGTCTAAATATTCATAACCCTGATCGGAGATGACCTTCTCCAGGGCTTCGACCCCACCCCAGGGCTCTCCATGCGTCACCGTCGCCCTTGCTGTGGCAAGGTTCACCGCCACGTCCGTCACTCCATCCACATCCTTTAATGCGGATTCAACACGCCGGACACAGGCGGCACAGGTCATCCCCCCAACGGAAATGGTCGTCTGAAGTGGTTTTTTTTCAGGCAACGTCAAATCCCGCCTTCTTGATGCGCTCTCTAATCACTGACATATCCACAGGCTTTTTCTCATCAAAGGAGGCTTCCCCTTTTTCGAGGCTGACCTTCACGTTGCTGACGCCGTCGATGCCCGTCAGGGCCTTCGTGACGGCCATGACGCAGTGCTGGCAGGACATCCCTGTGATTTTAATCGTCGCCATACATCCCTCTCTTTTTTGTTATTTCTAGCGCAGCGAGAAATCTTAATGATTAATACCATACGCACGTTAAGATTCCTCACATTCGTTCGGAATGACATTTTCCCCAATTACGCACAATCTCTTCGCCGGAATGACAAGCGAGACAATTTTCCGGCGTTATTCAAAGTCTTTCCGATTGTGCAAAACGGCAGACATCCATGTAACATGTTTAAATTTAATGTTTTTTCTAACACATTCCCCAGAAATCTTCAATATGAATTTCAGCGTCAGCAACGACCGGCCCAAATACATTCCGCTTAGACTAATTTCTTGACAAGACATTCGTAACTGGCTATTTTCAACAGAATAAAAACCGGAGAAGTCAATCCATGATTATCAGATGCTGGGGGTCAAGAGGATCTATACCTGTATCCGGGAAAGAGTACCTGCGGTATGGCGGCGACACCACCTGTATGGAAATCAGGACAAAAGATGATGACATCATCATCATTGACGCCGGTTCGGGCATCAGAAGACTGGGAAACAGGCTGTTGGATGAAAAACGGTTTCAATATACGATTATCTTCACACACGCCCACTGGGACCACATCATGGGATTTCCCTTTTTTAAACCCCTTTATTCCAAAAAAACACGCATGACGATGTTAGGATGCCCCTTTGCCCAATCGTCGGTAAAGCACATGATCTCAAAAATCATGGCCCCTCCCAATTTCCCGGTGAATTTTGAGGATGCCAAAGCGGATATTACCTATCATGACATCTGTGAAAATTCTTTTCGCGTCAATTCCATAACCGTCGAACCCATACCCCTGAGCCACCCCAACCAGGGTATGGGATACAAATTCACGGAAGACGGCAAGTCCTTCGTTTTCCTGACGGACAATGAGCTGAGCTTCAAACACCCCGGAGGCCTCGATTACCAGGACTATCTTGATTTTTCCAGAGGCGCCGACCTGCTCATCCATGACGCCGAGTACCGGGAAGATGAATATAAAAAGACAAAAGCCTGGGGCCATTCCCTGTATAAAGACGCTCTAAAACTGGCCATTGAAGCCGGGGTGAGGAAATTCGGCCTGTTTCACCTCAACCAGGAAAGGTTTGATCAAGGTGTTGACGAGATCGTGGATGACTGCAGAAAAACGATTAAGGACCGTGATCTTTCACTGGAATGTTTCGCCCTTGACCAGAACATGGAAATTAATCTGTAGGAAAAAGACCGTCAGGAGGTATGTCATGAGATGTAACGAAAAAAACCAGAAAAAGTATTCAAAGTCCATCATCGCCCTGTGTTCCTTGCTTGCAGCCGTTTTTCTTCTTGTCATCGTTCCCGTGACAGTCAAGGCCCATCCGCCGGGGAGCGTCACGCTTGGTTACAATTTATCCTCAAAGACATTGATAGTCACAATCGTGCACACCACATCCTCACCCAATTCACACTACATCAACAAAGTGATGATCAAAAAGAACGGAAAACCGGCGGGGAGTTACACGTATCAGAACCAGCCGGATCCGTCAGAATTCAGTTACACTTACGATGTGTCCGCAAGGATAGGCGATACCATTGAAGTCACTGCATATTGCAGCGCTTCTGGAACGAAAACGGCAAAGCTGATCGTTAAAAAACTGGCCACATAAATCTGTGAATCCCGTCTTCTTCTTTTATATTCATACAGGATTCATGGCGGCAGGATTCCTGCTGATGCTCGCGGGCATAGCCACTGCCATGTTCATGAGGCAAAGGAGGTGGTGGCTTTCGATTCACAAAGCGGCCGGCACTCTAACGGCTGTCTGTTTTCTCTGTGGTTTCACATTCGCTATCCTCATGGTTGGCGTCTCCGAGGAAGAGCATTTCAGGGTGACTCATGCCTATCTGGGGCTTGTGACAACAACCTTGGCTATTCTGACAGCGTTTCTGGGTCATATACAATTCAGAATAAAAAATGCTTCGGGAAAGATCAGAGCCCTTCATCGGTGGTCCGGTCGCATCACCCTGGTTTTTGCGTGTACGGCTGTTGCATCGGGCTTGCAGACAGCCGGGATTTTTTAGCTTATACACAGGTCGGAGTCGATGCCATCATCTTCGGCACACCCACGCGCTTTGGAAACATATTGCAGAGATTACGGCCTGACTGACGGCCTGACGCATGTCATGTTCCAGATGATTCAGGCTCTCCCGTAATCATCCTGGAGGCGTTCTATATCGTCTTCGCCGAAATATTCGCCCGTCTGAACCTCGATGAATGCAAGATTTTCATCTCCCGTATTCAGGATGCGATGCGCTGCTCCCAGGGGAATATCAACCGATTGACCGGCTTGCAGTTCCAATTTCTCGAGGTCGATGGTAACGACTGCCTTTCCGTAAAGGATAAACCAGTGTTCAGAACGACGTCGATGGCGCTGGAGACTCAGGCGCTTGCCCGGATAAACGATGATCCTCTTGACCTTGTGATCATTTTCATCCGCAAGCACTTCATAATGTCCCCAGGGACGGTGGTCCGTCTCCATGATGATCACCTCTTCAGGTTTCTTTCATCCTTATCGATTCCCGCCTGCGCGGGAATGACATGATCGTTTTCATAGCATTGCATCAATGAAATGGCAAGAAGAGAGCTAACGGAACCGACAGACGGAGAAAAAATCACCCTTTATGAAAGCGCCAGGAAATGAACAGGATTGGAATCTCCATCGGAATGCCGCTGTACGGATCATTCGAATGCATGAGTCATTAAGTACAGTGGTTCATAAACTCGGTTACGTATTGTCATTTCGAACGAAGTGAGAAATCTTAATGGACATGAGACGGTAAAAGATATCTCCCTTCGGTCGATATGACACAGAATTTACGAAATGAAATACTAAGTAAGTCAGGATCGAAAAATTCAGGGGGGGCATGAAAGGACTTATCCAGATAGCCGGTATCAGGAATCAGGCGGAAGCCCTTATGCTCGTTGACGCCGGCGTTCATCAGCTCGGTTTCCCGCTGAAGCTGACCCACCATAAGGAAGACCTCTCCGAAGAGGACGCGGGGCAGATCATTCGCCTGATCCGTCCCCCTGCATCCGCCGTTTTGATCACCTATTTGAACAGGGCAGCAGATATCCTGATGCTCTGCAATGCTGTCGGTGTGTGCACGGTGCAACTCCACGGCGACATAACCCTCTCAGAGCTGAGAAAATTGAAATCCCTTGCCCGGAAACTTACCGTCATAAAGAGCCTCATCGTAAAAGATCATAATCTTCAGGAACTGAAAGCCTCCGTGTTGAAATTCGGTCCCTGCGTAGATGCTTTTATCACCGACACCTTCGACCCCGCAAGCGGGGCATGCGGGGCAACGGGAAAGACACACAACTGGGACATCAGTCGCACCCTCGTCGAGCATACCGCCAAACCGGTTATCCTGGCGGGTGGTCTTCATCCCGGAAATGTCCGAAAGGCTATCCTGTATGTAAAACCCGCCGGCGTCGACGCCCACACCGGCGTTGAGGGGCCCGACGGCGGCAAAGATATCAGCCTGGTCAAATCATTTGTCGGAGAGGCCATATGGGCATTTTCCCAACTGACGCCTTCAGTGCCTTTTCCGGACCGGCTATATTAAATCCGCCTTCAAAATGTGGTATAAGTTTTTGGGACAGGTCATACCGGCTGGGTCCCAGAATTGTCGGCGGGATGGAAGAGGCCGCAGGGTATCTTCACCCCCACTGAATCGCCTTATCTTTGGTTGCCGGCTGTGTTATAGAATCGGCGGAGACTTGCTTTGATATGATTCCATCAACAAAAAACATATCATCCAGGCGCGGATCCTACCATAGAGACTGGATCGAGACCATCCTGATCTTTCTTCTTTTTCTATGTGTCATTCCGTCACTGGTAATTCCATCCCAGGCTTATGGGGGTCGGCCTTCTGAAAGAGATGTCAGGAATTTTCTTAACTCTCTGGACAAGAGGTGTGTTGAATACGGATGGACGGATATTGCACCTCGGAAAATACGATGGGAATTCCACAGAACTACCGGGAGTAAAAACCCTCTGATATTTATTCAACTCGGAAATTCGGAAAAATACTGCAACCTTTTTCTTGGCGGCGTACATGGTGATGAGTTGCCGACGGTGTATCTTCTCTTAAGGCTCGCTCACCATCTTGAAGAAAACCACCATCTCTTTAAAGACAAGTGCATTGTAATCGCTCCCCTGGTTAACCCGGACGGCTTTTTTGCAAAGACTCCCAAACGGGTTAATGCAAGCGGTATCGACATCAACAGGAATTTTCCCACAAAAGATTGGAACACGAAAGCGCTGCGTCAATGGAAGCGCAAATGCCAGGCGAACAAACGCTACTATCCGGGGAAAAAGCCCGGATCCGAGCAGGAGACGTTGTTCCAGATGGCGCTGATCAAGCGTTACCGACCCCAAAAAATATTGAGCATACACTCACCTCTCAGTTTCTATGATTTCGATGGTCCATCCTCGGATCTGGACACCCTCGAAAGATGGCTCGACAGGATCAGCAGGGAGACCAATCATCCCTTCAAGAAGTTCGGGTTCTTCCCCGGATCATTGGGAAATTATGCGGGGCACGAGCGTAATATCTTCACACTGACGCTGGAGTTGCCTTCTTCCGATCCGCGTATGGGAACCGCATTCTTCCAAAAGTTCCAGCCTGCGTTTCTGAAATTTCTTAATTTATCAATCCCTGCCCGTTGAGCACAATTAGGTTTTCATAGAAAGATATAGGGACAGCGCCCGTTATTCCTGATGAATCAAGTAAACTCTCCCCCGTAATCTTCAACAGATATCCATTCAGGAACACAAGGCATGATCCTTTGAGAACATGTTCCTGAAATGATCGGCAACGCACCCCATATTTTCTGGTCAATATTCCATTGACACACCAAATCCTTCTTCATATACTCCCACCGTGAAAAAGCAATACCTTGTCAAAAATCATACCATGCTGAAGAGCGAGCGCATCAAAAAACAATCCTGGAAACCCGGAAACGTGCTATGGCCCGGTCCCGTGGTTTTGGTAAGTTGCGGCGGGACGCAGGACTGGAAACCGAACCTGATCACGATTGCCTGGGCGGGAAGTGTGTGCAGTGATCCGCCCATGCTGTCGATCTCTGTCCGTCCTGAACGGTATTCTCATGCAATTATCCAGGCCACGCATGAGTTTGTGGTGAATATCCCCTCCCCGCGGCAGGCGAAGGCGGTGGACTGGTGCGGGACAGTTTCCGGCCGTAATGTGGACAAATTCGCCGATACGGGGCTAACGCCGGCTAAGGCATTGAAAGTGCGGTGTCCGATCATTACGGAGTGTTTGCTCAACATCGAATGCCGGGTGCAGAAATCCTTGAAACTGGGTTCGCACACGATGTTTGTGGCGGAGGTGGTTGCCGTGCAGGTTTCTTCCGCACTGCTCGACACGAAGGGACGACTCCGTGTGGAGAAAGGCGGCTTGCTCGCGTTTGCACACGGTCAATATTTCGAACTTGGCCGCTGCCTGGGCCATTTCGGCTTTTCCGTGCGGAAGCACTCTCCCAAATGACCACTTGCTGTTCCTTACCGAAAATCGGATCCGTTTCCATAAATTGAGGGATTATGAAGTTTGAGAAATACCCTATTTCAGAAGAAGTAAAACGAAACCTGTTGCAACTCGGTTTCAAGAGGCCGACGGATATCCAGTTCAAATCCATTCCATCCATTATGAAGGGCGAAGACGTTCTTGCCATCGCCCAGACGGGAACGGGTAAAACGGCGGCATTCGCGATTCCTCTCATCGATCGAATCCACAGGGACAAAAACAGCAAACGCTCCCCCGGCATCAAATGTATGGTTATGGTTCCGACCCGCGAACTGGCTCTGCAGATTGGCGACGTTTTTGCGAGTATTTCAAAGCATACGAAAGTAAAAACGTTTCCCCTGGTAGGCGGTGTCGAGCAGGATGCGCAGATTAAAAAGCTTCAGGACGGCATCGATATTCTGATTACCACTCCGGGAAGGATGTTTGATCTCATCCATCAGGGGTATATTCAACTGGACAGGATCGATACCCTTGTCCTTGATGAAGCCGACCATATGCTTGACCTGGGCTTTATAGAGGACATCAAAGCAGTAAAAAGAAAGCTCACGCGAAAGCACCAGACACTTTTTTTCTCGGCAACCATCAATCAGGAGATCAAAAAGCTCGCATTTTCCCAGGTGAAAAGCTCTGCCATACGCATTCAGATATCGCCGGAAGATCCTGTCTCAAAAAATGTTTCTCACGCGGTCATGTTCGTGGAAATGGATGACAAGCGATTTTTTCTGGAAAGATTTGTAAAGGAAAATCCTGACAGCAGGATCATTGTCTTTGTGAGAACCCGGGTGCGGGCTGAACGCGTCGCAAAAGCACTGGCGAGAGTCGATATTCCTTCGATGACCATTCATGGTGAAAAGGATCAGGATGAAAGATCCGCTGTGATGAAGAAGTTCAAGGAGTGTGAATGCAATCTGTTGATTGCCACGGACATAAGTGCCCGGGGAATTGATATTCCCGATGTCAACTATGTCATCAACTATGATTTGCCCGAAAAGCCGGAGAACTATGTCCATAGAGTGGGAAGGACCGGACGGGGCGTCAACAAGGGCGTTGCCATTTCCTTCTGCAGCGAAGAGGAGAAAGAGCGCCTTGAGGAGATTCAGCAGTTTTTAAATAAAGAAATTGAAGTGATGAAAATCGGTAAAAAAGATTACGTCCATACGCTTGGTCTTCCCAAAAAGGAACCCGATGTTCAGTCGCTGATCGCGGATCATGAGGCATGGCTGAAGACAAAGAAGCGGAAGAAGCCCAAAAGTAACGGAACACGGCGTTAACTGACGGTACATATTACAGACGGCGATTGTTTTTCATTTCCGCTGTTTTATTGACGGTATTCGTGCAATTTTATTTAAGTCTTCGCGGATCGCTTCTTTAATCTCAATTTCAAGACGCATATTAATAAAAAGTTTGTAAAATGTCGTCATTCCCGCGAAGAGACTGTGTCTAAATAGGGGAAAATGTCATTCCGAACGAATGTGAGGAATCTTAAGATGTTAATATTATTAGCCATTAAGATTTCTCGTTTCACTCGAAATGACAAAAAAGAGAATTATGACACAGTCTCGAAAGCCGGAATGACAAAGTAGGGATTTTGGGACTTTTTACGAGTTTGTCATTAATGGGCCAATCGGACTCTTTTACAAAGTGGCAGATTGGGGGAGAAATTGAAGGGCATGTCTACGCGTAGACATGACTTAACTATATGATATGATAAACGAACTGACGACACCGCCGATCATTTTCATGCCAGGGCAATATAAACTAACAGGTAATGGAATACCCCTCCCAGGAGCACGAACAGGTGAAAGATTTCGTGAAAACCCAACCCTGACCGAAAAACCGGTTTTTTGATTGCATATAATATCGCCCCAACAGTGAAAGATATCCCTCCGGCGAAAAGGTAAAATACGGCATTGGGGGGCATGGTTGTTAAAAACTCTTTAATGGCCACAATCCCAATCCATCCCATGAGCAGATAGATGATCGTGGAAAAATAGCGAGGCGCCTCGAGATAGAAGAATTTCAAAAATAACCCGGCAATGACCAGTGCCCACTGGATTATGATAACCGACCATTTCCAATACCCCGAAAGATATACATAACAAACAGGCGTATAAGTACCGGCAATCATGAAAAATATGGCAGAATGGTCCAGTTTTCGCCAAATAGATATTTCATTCTCATTTTGTTTCAACGCATGATATGAAGCACTGGCTGAAAAGAGCAGGATTACCGAAAAACCGTACACAATGGAGACTACTACATGAGCTACCGACGTTCGCGCCACATAGATTAAATAGACGGTACCGGCAATTGCCGCAAATAACCCTACCAGATGAGAATAACACGATATTTTCTCCTGACGCCGGATCAAAATAGCCACCCACTTTCATCCTTTACGATAAGTTTCGATATTTTTCTACTCATTCAAATAATCGACATGACACAGCAAATCTCGTGAAAATGGTAGGGAGTCAGCGGTTTCTCATGAATATCGCTCCCGATAATATTATTCTCCGATTGTCTCACTCCCGGAAGGTCATCTTGAGTTCCCAGAGGCCGGCGACTATTTTCTTTTCCAGGTCGAAGCCGCCCTTTTCAAAGGTGTGCATCATCGGTTGGTTATCCGAAAGGACCTCCGCCGTAAAGCCCAAGAGACCCTGTCTTTTGGCCAGATACGTCAGATAGGCGAGCAGTTCCGTTCCAATTCCCAGTTGTTGATGTGTATCTTTTACAGCAAAGGCGACTTCCGCCGAATGTCGCGACGGATCCGTGTAATAACGCCCCACCCCGACGATTACCTCCGCCTCTTCTCGGGGAAGGATGGCGAGAATGGCCATTTCCACTGTGTAATCAATAACGACAAGCTTTTGTAGCACTTCATGGGGCACATCCTTCCGTACCGACATAAACCGGCGGAAAAGACTCTGATCTGACAGGGAGTAGATGAAGTCCTTCAACAGGGGTTCGTCACTGATCTTGATGGGACGGAACAAAATATTGTACCCTTTTTTAGTTGTGCGGTAACTCTCAAGATGTTCCGGATACTCGCCCCTGACGCCGGGAATAAATGCCTGATCTTTGTAGATCAGTCCCAACTTCTTGGCCTCGTCGATGAGCCAGGGGCGGAATTTGGGATGGGCGATGCCGATGAGTTCCATCGCCCGTTCCCGGATGCTCTTCCCGTGGAGGTAAGCGATGCCGAATTCCGTAACCACATAGTGAAGATCCCCCCGGGTCAGGGTGACGCCGGAACCTTCCCGGAGCATGGGGACGATCCGGGAGACGACGTCGCAGGCCGCCGTGGATTGAATGGTGAGAATGGACTTGCCACCTTTGGCGAAGACGGCCCCGC
>JAPLJQ010000524.1 GCA_026388495.1 Deltaproteobacteria bacterium
TCTGGAGCATATTCCAGGGAGAACTGATGAAAGACGATAATCCCTTGCCAAAGAAGCTGAAACAAGACATCCTCAGCCTAAGTACATTCATAGACAAGCGCATCTTTGAAGTCATGGCCCAGCCCGCGCCTGAGAAACTCGAAGTCATCATCAATCTCAATCTCAATCTCGCTGCCGGACTGAGAGGACAATCGTGAAAAGGGATCCCGGCTTAATTGCCTACACCCACTTCACACTGGGCCAGAAGCACCGTCGTATCATGATCGTAAAATTTTATTTCGATGGCGGCGGTCAACACAGATTTCGCCCTGGCGAGATTACCAGCGGCAATTAAGGATTGTGAAAGATCTTTGAAATAGTACACACAGTTATGTTTTTTCTTGACCAACCCCCGAAGATATTTCAACCCTCTTTCTTTCTCTCCGGAGATGAGATAGGACACGGCAAGCAGACCTACATGAGAAGTTTGGGAATCAGCACCTTTCAAAAAGCCTTCCAGTGCGGAGATTGTCTTATTGATATCCCCGGCAAGAAATTCGGACATCGCATAGCTCAGGACAGCGCTCTGGTCCATCGGATCAAGCGCATACGCTTTTCTCGAACACGCGTAGGAATCCTCATATTTTCCTAAATGCAGATAATTATTTGCGAGGTTGAAATATGCCGCTGCCTCTCGCTGCTTAAATCCCAGGACTTTATGCCACAATTCTGTCGACTCTTCAATTTTCCCGAGTTCCGCAGCCTGTACGGCAAGTTCCCAGACAGATCTGAAATCACCGCCGCTTTCCTTCATCTTCTTTACGCCAAGTTCATAGTAATGCGCATCCTTGGCCGTTGCTTTCTTTGTATCGAGTTCACCATAATGGTGTACGGGGATACCGGACTCTTGCCTGCCTACGCCAATTCGCTGTAAGGAGAATTCCACAAGTTCATGGATGGGGTTCTCGAACCTTATTTTTTCATTGTTTGGGAACAGCCGAACCTTCCCGCTCGGGAACCATCCGCGGCCTGCCTGCTCATGGATATATGTGCTATCGTTGCACGTCCAGCCATCGCCTGCTGTCTTGTCTACATAATTTCTTGTAATAAGATTATATGCAATTTTGTCTTTCTTGCTGATCAGTTTCTTTAATTTTGCATGATCTTGAAACGAGATCACTTCATCCGCATCCATCACAAGGATCCAGTCGCCCCGAGCTTTGGACAGGGAATGGTTTCTCGCCGTTGCAAAATCGTTTACCCACTCAAAATCATAGATCTGTGCGCCAAAGGCCTCTGCAATCTCCCTGGTCTTGTCTGTCGAACCGGTATCAACCACAATCATCTCATCTGAAACAGGGGACAAACTGTTTAAACAGTACGCCAGATGTTTCTCCTCGTTTTTCTCGATCATGCAGACGGAAAGCGTTGGTGCAGCTTTTGCTTTGCCACCCTTAATTACTATTGATTTTGCTCCGATTTTTCTTCTGATCTCAAGCGCGGCAGAAAGAATCCCTTCGTCCATGCCGAAATGAACCATTGCCTTCTCGACTTCTTTCATGGCCTCCTGAAATTTATCCTGCTTCAGAAGAATATCGATCAGCAGATAAAGAATGCGTTTGTTTTCGGGGTATGCCGTCCTCACTTCCCGGAAAATATTCTCGCCCCTTCCATATCGCTCCAGGGAACTGATTGCGTTATAATAAGCGGTAATCACATCCCCTTTATCGGGGGAAAGGATAAAACCTTTTTCGAAGAGATCGACAGACTCCTCCTTCTGTTCCGTTTTCCATCTCAGCATGCCCATATTTGTATATGGTTCACCATAGCCAGGATCAGCCTCAATGGCCCGCCTGAAAAACTCCTCTGCATCGCTCAAGTCGTCCTTCCTGTAGGCAAGGATTCCCTTCAGGTTAAGCGCCGGCGTCGACTTGCCGTCCATAGCCAATGCCTTATCAACATACTCCTCAGCTACTTTGTAAAAGCCCAACCCTTCGTTGCCGTATCCCAGCAACGCATGATATTCTGCATCATCTTCAGCGACCGGCATCCCTTTCAAGGCATCAAGAGCCTCTTGGAATCTATTTTCGGCAAGCAATATTTCAGTAAGCTGGTAAAATAATCGTTTTTCGTTGGGAGAAAACCCGGCTCGCCAGATCAGCGTTTTTACCGCATCATCGATGACTCCCTTATTGTATTGTGAACGAGCCATCTCCATTGAATTTTCGATCAATACCTTTTCTGCCAAAGGTGTTGACGCATCCAAGCCGATCCATTTTTCATTGAATAAAGTTTTGTCCCGGGGCATCAGTCTGTTGATGCCACCCAGGTTATGCACGAATACATTCCCGGCAATAACGTTATGATACCCCTCAAGTACTGCCCTTACGCAAAAATCGTCAAATACATGTTTGTCCCCGCTAAAAATCTCATCAAAAAGGCCGACTCGAATCAGCAGGTCACGCCTGAAGAGCATGCAAAAGCCATCAAGATTTCTTCTACTCTTTGCAGGCTTGAAGCATAATCGGACATCGCTCCTACGATACCAATCTTTTTAATACTGTGCAGGTACGCAAGCATATCTGAAAGCCAGCCTTCGCAAACAACGACGTCATCAAACAGGAGCACAATATATTCGCCTGTGGATTGATTGATGCCAATGTTTAGTGATTGGGTAAAATTGGCTCTCTTGTCGATCTTGATAACCTTATAATTGTGATTCTCTTTTATGGCTTTCGTGATCTGTTTTTTCAATTTTGGAGCGGCACCATGATCAAGAAAGATAATTTCATGTGGCTCTTCCGTATATTTTTTTATGGATGAAACGCATTCATTCAGATGGACTGACTGTACCGGGATGATGATGGATGTCATTCCTTTAATGAATTCCTGATGAATCAGAGAAGGAATATCGCCTGCCGTCATAATGTCTTGCTCTATGGATGATTTATTTATGTAGATCATTTCTTCAATTACTGATCTTGGATATGGCTGGCAAAAATGCTTTTGTTTGTCATA
>JAPLJQ010000446.1 GCA_026388495.1 Deltaproteobacteria bacterium
ATGGCCGATGGTTTGAACAAAGTTGGGTTTGTCACATGGTTTGCCAAGAGCGCATCCGCCTTATTGACCGGACTGTCGCCTGTCTTGATCATGGTTATTCTGATTGCGATCTTTTTCGTCGTTCATTACATGTTTGCCAGTATTACTGCTCACACCACGGCAGTTTTGCCGGTGATCCTGGCAGCCGGAGCCGTCATACCAGGTATTCCTGTTAAGACGTTCGCACTCCTTCTCTGTTATACCCTGGGTATAATGGGGATTATTACCCCATATGCCACCGGCCCTGGCCCGGTTTATTTCGGAAGCGGATACATAAGCCGCAAGGATTTCTGGACACTGGGATTAATCTTTGGACTGATCTTCCTGCTTGTGCTGATGGGCATCGGTATCCCGTACATCCTTGCTATTAATTAGCAGGAATATAAAACATGAAGCTCTTGGGAGGTATTCACTTATATGTAGAGATACTGGTTTGCATCCAAAATAATTCCGGATCCGTGGTAGGGGATTGAGGGGACTCAATCACGGTCTAACAGTTGATCTCCAGTATTATTTTCATGGCATCTTTACGGGTTGCCCGATCAAAAGCCTTAGCGGCTTCATACCCCGACACACCATATCATGGGGAAAATAATTGACATACAAACGGAACTTTCCTATATTTTTCTGTCAGAAAGCAATGTCCTATCAAAGGTTTTTCAAGAGCAGTCATCCGGCCAATCGCTGTCTGTCACCTACGAAACGTTACCATCAACGCAAGATGAATAGTGCAGATTATGGGTAGAGAGCCGCCTCTCTATTGCGGAAAAGTCTCAACCATAAAGGCCCACTCATAGACACAATCCCCAAAGCTGCAAGGGCCAGTCCCCATCCATAAGTTCCGCCACCGGTAATGTCCAGGATACCGCCCACGGCAAGGGGGGAAAGAAACGCCATGCCGAAGCCCATGAAGGAATAAACGGCCAGTGTAATTCCCCGTTCACCATCATGGGCCGCCGCGACAACCCCGGCGGTTAATGAACCGCTGTCCAACATCATGGCAATTCCGTAAAGCAGACAGAGGCCCATAACGACCCCAAAAGGCCAGCCGGCACAAAACCCGATCACGCATCCCAAAAGACCCGAAGCAACCATGTAAAGGCTGACAATCAGCCGACGACCCCACCGTACTGCTCCTTCGTTACCGAGGACGCTGGCAGGCACACCCGCCAAAACAACCAATGTCGCCAAGTTCTGAGGGCTTAAATAATGAGATCCGGGCTGGAGGCTCAGACTGAAAAAAAGAAAGGCCACCACCCACGTCCGGAATCCGAAGAGTTCCCAGCAGTGGACGGCGTATCCCAGTGTATAACCCAGGGCAAGCCGGTTTCGGAGGGCAAGCCGAAAATCAAAATATGACCATATGGGCCTCATATCAGGCCGCTGAGGCTTCCTCGCTTCAACTGAAAGAGCAAAGATGATAACTGCCATAAGGGGGCCCGCGGATAACAGCAGAGCTGTCCAGCGCCAATGGAGCCAGGTGGTTATCCACCCGGATAAAAAGACGGAGAGAGCCGTGCCAAGACCATAGGTAGCGGTGTAAAACGCAACAGACCGGCTTTGTCCCTTGCCTGTAATATGATCACTGAGAACTTTCACTCCGGGCATATAAGTCCCGGCGAGGCTGATGCCGGCAAGAAGGCGAAATGCCGATGCAGAAAGCGTTCCCTCGGCAAGCCATCCAAAGCCAATCATGGAAGCCGCTCCTACGGCAGCCGAAAAGAGATAAATGCGGCGGGGATCAAATCGGTCGGTGAGGCTGACCAGGATGGGTGCGAAAGCGGCATATCCCCCATAAAAAATACCGTTAATCCAGCCTGCTTCGGTATTGGTGAGATTCCATTCTGCTCGAAATCCGGGCAACAGGGCGGGGAAATACATGGTGCCCGCCATGGAAAACAGCTCAGCCGCACAGATATAAATGATGAATTTAAATTGAGCGGTCATCTGAAGGAGCCATAGGGATTAAGAAGGGTGTTTAAAAACGCCGCCCACAAAGCAGCACGGATGGCGGGCGAAAGGTTTTGAAGATTTGCAGTTGGAAGAATTGATCTCTATTTCCTTATAATGAATCTGCCGGCCAATTTCTCTGGTGGTGGATTAATGCTCGGGCTCTGCTGGACGTTTAAGGCTTTTGCCTCATCTTCATTCCTTATGAGATAAACTTTTTCATAACACAATTGATATCGATAAGAACTTCCTTTTTCGTGGAAGGAGTATAAGACAAGCGGTCTTGTGTGTCA
>JAPLJQ010000480.1 GCA_026388495.1 Deltaproteobacteria bacterium
TCATTTCTCCTTTGTATCCGAGCGCCAATACGAAATCCTTATGCCCGAAATGGGCATATGTCTTCATAATATGCCAAAGGATCGGCCTTGCCCCGATATTAACCATCGGCTTCGGACGGAACTCCGTTTCTTCACGAAGTCGTGCACCAATACCACCACAGAAAATAACCACTTCCATGATCCTAAATGCCTCCCTTGAAGATTGTTGCGCGTTTCATATCATGATCTTCGAGAAACCGCGATCTTTTTCCTTCATGCTTTCTGAATCTCTAATCACCATGAGATCTCTATAGGGGTCTGACTCGCCGAGAATTCTTGACAATACAACATCACCCTGTCGCATCTTCATCCTGAGAGGTTTGCATAACCCCCGTTTTTTATCGAATTATGCATTGATAACCTTGCACGGCCATGCCAATGAGAAAGCAATGCCGATTTCTCTCAGGGAGAGCTTTGAAAAACTGCCAATATTGTCATTTCGACTGAAAGGATAAATCTTAACATGCATAAAATCATTAAGATTTCTCGTCGCTAACGCTCCTCGAAATGACAAATAGGGATTATATGGGATGATGCCTTTTCATGATCTCCCGTGATCCCTCCCGATCAATTCCTGGAAGGGGTGCCGGTGAACCGGCACTTGGAATTCTATGATATTATTAATGAATCTCCAAAGTGCAAAAAGTTTAGGTTTTTCTCACGCCAACGTTTTCGACGGAACAGCCCACAGGGTCAGACCTTGTTTTTTAGCGTTTTGCACGGGGAGAAAGTCATTTTTTCAACTCCGCTGTATCTGCACTTGAAAATCCCAATACCGGCAACGTTGCCGTTTTTGCCTTTTGCCCTGGATGGGACCATGATAACGGCCGGAATCATCAAATCTTTCCGGAGGCGCTGTCATGATCGCATACATTCGAACCCAGGGGGCGAGAATCGTCAAGGAGGGCCGCCATCTGCTCGTCAAAAAGGGGGCGGACACATACAACACACTGTTTACCTACAAGCTGGATCAGGTCGTAATCTTCGGCAATGTGGAAATTACCCACCGGGCTTTGGCCCAGCTCATGCACAACAACATCGATACGGTCTTTCTGACACAAAATGGCCGCTACCTGGGCCGGATCGCCTCTGCGGAGGCCCGCAATGTCTTTCTGCGCAAAAAGCAATATATCCTGCTGGACGACATCCCCTTCGGCCTGAAAGTCGTGAAAGCCATCGTTGCAGGAAAGTTGGCTAACATGGCGACCATCCTCATGCGGATCAAACGCAGTCGGGCAGAATCCTCTTTGGCAGGCGTAAAGTCCAGGTCCATTCAGGATCTCTTCAAACCCATGGAATCGGCTGACAGCATCGACAGTGTGCGTGGTTATGAGGGCCGGGGTTCCGCCCTCTATTTTGAAGGATTTCCGAAAGGATTTATCGAAAGCTGGGGCTTTACGCGCAGGGTGCGTCGACCGCCCACGGATCCGGTGAATTCAATTCTATCGCTTCTCTACACGTTTCTCATGAACCGGGTTTATGCGGCGGTACGCGTGGCCGCCTTGGATCCCTACCCCGGCTTTCTCCACGCCATCGATTACGGCCGATATTCTTTGGTGCTGGACCTGATGGAGGAATTCCGGCCGATTATCGCCGATGACCTTGTCACTGTTCAATCTTAAAATCCTTAAGCCAGACGATTTTTACGTGGAAAAGCCGGAAGAAAACATTGGTTTCGATGCGGACAGGCTACCCACACCGGATGTGACGAAGGACCCCATCGGTCTCATCTCTGGCATGTCCGCCGACAGTGACACCTTTGATCTTCCCGAACAACGCATGGACAGTGGTCCGCTTGCATCAACCAGCGGTGGAAAATATCCCGTAAAACTGAAGGATGACGCTTTCCGCCGCGTCATCGAGGCCTTCGAAAAGAAGTTGACGACAGAGTTCTACTATCCACCGGCGGAGGGGACCATTACCTACGGAGAGGCACTGATCCATCAGGCCAGCCATTTCCGGAAGGTTATCGAGGGTGAGGCTAAAGTTTACCAGCCGTTGCTGTTAAAATGAAGGAAAGGCAGATGTAAGAGGATAGAATGATCACACTGATTACCTACGATATCACAGAACCGAAACGCCTGAACAACCTGCGCCGCTTCCTTAAGGAATTCGGCCTCCGGACACAGAAGTCCGTCTTCGAATGCGACATCGACGATGTAGCCATCCGGCGGATCCGGGCCTACTGCCGGGACAACCTCGATCTTGATAAGGACTCCGTGAGGATTTACCGGATCTGCAACCGCTGTATCAACAAGGTCGGTATTTCGGGTCTGGGGCTAAAGGTGACGCAACTGGATTATATGATTGTGTGAGGAATGGCTCAGGCATGAATCATTTTGTGGAGGAATGTACCAATTATGAACATGATCGTTGCTTACGACATAGCCGATCCCCGGCGGCTGGCAAAAATCGCCCGGCTCATGCTGGACTACGGACAGCGAGTCCAGAAATCCATCTTTGAGCTATCTGTGACGTTGCCCATTTTTCAACAGATGAAGGTGCATGTCGAGGAAATCATTGAATACGAAGAAGACGGCGTCAAGTATTTTCCCCTCTGTGAGAAGTGCGCCGGGACAGTGGAAATTATTGGCCAGGGCCGGTTCGTTGATCCAGATGCGGAGTTCTGCATCTTATAATCCAATAGTTAATGATTATGGGTTTAAATCCTGCATCTGCATCAAAGTTTCCGGATGCTTGACTACATGAGCAAATAAAACCTTCCTCGACTCGTTCTCTATCATTCTCTGTCATTTTTAAAGTACACTCTGATTCATTGAATCTTTATCTTGAAAGCTTTGCATAATGTATAAAAAGTCATTGCGAGTGGAACGAAGCAATCTCATAACTTGCCTATATTCAACAAGATCGCCACGTCGCTCGCGCTCCTCGCGATGACATGTGAGTCGTTATGCAAAATCACCATCTTGTCGGTGAAGAGGCCACTCAGATCACTAATCTTCCCTTCGGTTTGGGAATCGGTATTTCCTTCAACTGAGACGATACAGAAGGAGAAACCAAAGAGCAGTTCATCGCGATTAACTAACTTAAATATATGATATATATAACAATCTAACGACACCGCCGATCATTTTCATGCTAAATTTTTGCTCTGTTTTGGCTCCCCGGTCTCCTCGTTTTGAGATCCCTTCCCGTATTTCCTTCAGGTACTTTTTTTGTTGAACCCGGTGCATAACCATTCATAATCTTGCATAATTGGTAAAAGTTATCAAGAAAACAAGGAAGGAGTTAATCTCTTATTGGTTAGGTTTTATAAAGAGTTTCTTTAATTCGTTCGACTTTTCTCTCGTCTGTCGAGGATCTCTGCAAGAATAGGGAGCAAAAATAAACCGAACGGAAGAACAAAAATGATCAAAGCGGCCACACACCTTGTCAAACCTTTTTTTATATCATACCGGCTGCTGAATATGCGGAGAATGACCCTCACGGTTTCACACCACAGCCTGTTCTATCGACGCCACCAGTTTCTTCAGCTCTCCACAATTCAGATCCAGAGAAACCTTGCCTCCACCGGGGTGGGCAAATATGAGGGTTGCCCCGATTTCCGTCTTCTCAACTTGCCACCGCGTCTCCGGAGGTAATTTTACTTCCTCGGCCAGCCAGTCCGCGGACTCGAATTCCGCAATCTGGATGAGGGTGCCGAAGGCATGACGGGGGTGAATGAAGATCTCCTTCCATACACCGCCGGGATACTCGTTGTAGCCGAAGAAGGGAATGCCTTGCGCCTCAAGATGGGCCATGGCCTTGCAGACATCGGGTGTCTGGAGTGTAATATGGTGGACTCCCCCCTCTCTGCCCTCCAGAAAACCATCCAGGAAACTTCCCTCACCTGTGGGCGAAATAATCTCAAGGCGGGACAGATCGCCCAGCGAAAAGAGCTGCCAGAAAAACTTGGATGCGCAATCACCCATCCCCGCGCCAGCAATGGCACCCAGGATATCACGGAAAAAATGCTCTGCCTTTTCCTGGTCTTTTACCGCGATGGATACGTGGTCGATACGCGAAATCATTTTCCCCTCTCCTTTACTGCTTTTTTCCCATTGCAATCGCCCGTCTCAGTTTATGTCTTGCCTTTCATTAACGCCTTTAGCATTTCCGGCGTGACGGGCTGGCCCCCTACACCCCAGTTTTGCATGTCCACTTCCTCAATGACACACCATGAATAGGGCATAAGTTTCTCTTTCGGTAAAGGACGAGCCTCAATCTCCGCTACAGTCTCTGTTACCCTCAAAATCATCTCCTTCTTTTTCTCTTCTGATAGGGTTCCTTTCAGAACTTTAATGTTGATGAACGGCATTGTAATCCCTCCTTTTTGGGCATGTAAATTTTAATGGTTCATTCCGTTTTCTCGATCCTAATCTTGTTTGCACCCTTAGCCTGTTTCAGAATCGTTGCATCATCAAGGATTCTTCCAATAAGATTGACCGCACTGGCTGGAACGGGATCAGAACCGGTGCTCATTGGGGTCCGTCCAAAGAATATAGCCATTGCGTTTCCGAGAGGCCAATATCCGATGTCACCGATTTTTACTTTTGTAGTGGCGGTTTCATCGAGAGGCGCTTTAACAGGAATTTCAAAATAGAACTCATCGCCCCACTCATTCGGTCCGGCTTCTATGGGAAGTTTATCAATAATTTGTTTTGCACAAGGCGTATCATTCATCTCCCCTCGTAATGTTAAATTACCGATGACTATTTTAATGGCAACAGACATTTTCCTATCTCCGATCAATCAGCATTAAATATCATATTTTTTATGCTTCCAGCGGCAAGATCTCTTCAATGTCCTTTTGAAAACTATCTCTATCCACATAGTGAATTCCCTTCCAGCCCTTCTGCTTTGCTCTATCTACATTTCCTATATCATCGTCGATAAACAGCACTCGATCCGGTTCCGTTTTTAATACCTTAACGATTTCATCAAAGAGATTTGGATCTCTCTTACCCTTGCCCATGTGATAGCTGTTGAAGATGTAATCGAACAATTTGAAGAAATCATATTTCTTGTCGAGCTTGTCCAGCATGTCTGTCTGGTCACTTAATATTCCAACCTTTATGTTGTTGGCCTTCAACTTCTTCACCAGATCAAGCATCCAGTCCCTTAATATGAAACGGGTGAAGATTTCAGTTCTGAGAGAGGCATCATTTCTCCTTACTCCCGTTTTTTGCCTTAATGTATTCCAGAATGCACCCTCAGGAGCTTTTCCAAGAATATAGCCGGTGGCATAGATGGTATCAGAAGCTGTTTGAATAAATGTTCTTTCATCGAGTCCAGTTTCTTTTGCGATAACCGTGAGACCTTGTTTGAAGCCTTCTTCAGCGATCACGCCGCCGAAGTCAAATAGCACTGTGTCAATGTTCATATCACTATGTTTCCTATTTTCTCCCGCATCGCTGCTTCCATCAGCATCTCAAATGTCCGGTAATCACCAGCGTCATAATCAAAGACTTCAATGATCATATCACCCCCCTATTTATGGATATGACATAGATTTCATGGTAGGACTCGTCAGTGTAGTCATAGCTCTCAACATCATTTCCCGGTTTGGCTGAATCCTGGCTATCAAATTCAATGTAATCGTCAGTATCATAATCATAACCGTCCCATGAATATACAAGGGCAGGACAAAGAAGCATGAGGAAGTGTTGTACATTTGGCATGGATGGCAAAAGATAGACAAGGAAGGTAGCGGGAACAATTAAGAATCATTTTTCTCGATATCTGCGGGTTGTTATCACTCAACAAGTTTCCTGAAATCAAGGTCATTCCAGAGCGACTGAAAGTTTTTATCCGTTTTTGCTTTTTTCCTCAGTGTGCCGTTGATACGAATTGCTTTCCCCAGCGCTGAGATCGATTTCTCTTTTTCACCGCTGAGAGCATAATACGTTGCTATGTTCCAATGCGTCCAGGAATTATTCGGCGCAAGGTTAAGGCTTGTGTCAAAATCCTCCAATGTCTGACGTTTGTTCCCGAGACCGTTATACACCCATGCCCGCATGTGATAGACGTGTGGATTATTGGGGTCCAATTGTGCAGCCTTGTTCAAATCCGCGAGGGCCTGGTTGAAGTTGCCGAGGCCGGTATATGCCCAACCCCGGTCAATATATGCCCAGGATATAGTTGCATCCAAACTTATTGCTTTCTCTTCATCGAGAAGCCCCTGCTGGTAATTCCCCAGGAAGTTGTATGATACACCCCTGTTTACATAAATCCACGGGTTTTTGGGGTCAATATCAGAGGCTCTGTTAAACTCTTTCAGCGCCTGATAATAATCTCCGAGTGTGTTCAGTGCCCATCCTTTGTTTATGTACCACTTTCATAATTATCCTCCTTCATGAAAGCTACACCTTTTTCTATCCATTCCTTAGCCTTCAGTTCAGCAACTGCCTTTGAATACTCATTCTGCTTACTTCCAAGGCGCTGCCCATCAACCCGTTCGTCCTGCAATTGTTTTATCTTATTTAAGGCTTCGTCCACTTTCCTTTTCGTTTCTTCCAATTCCCGGTTCTTCTGACTATTTTCTCTCAATCCCTCAAGGAATTTTGTCACTTCCTGGGGGGCTATGGACATCTTGGCCTTTAGATAGTAAGTTTTTCCATCCCACTTTTCGGTCAGGATCTCCGCCTGAACGATGCCGGCAGTCAGGGTCGTGATTTTGTCTTTAGTTAACTGGAAATCAATGACGTTGGTCTCAGAAATAAGATAGGTACCAACTTCTTCAAGGAGGAGCCTTTTCACCTGTTCGAGAGCAATCGTGCGGCTTGATATCTTGCTGTCAAAATCACTCACTTGATAGGTATATTCTTTTATGAAGGTTTTTGATTCAGCTTCAGCAAATGTAAGATTGGGAATAAATAAAACAAGTAGGGTAAAGATCAGGTTTATTCGTATAAGAGA
>JAPLJQ010000253.1 GCA_026388495.1 Deltaproteobacteria bacterium
ACCCTGTCACCATCAAGGCACAACACAGGGCGGCAATGATGTACAGATATTTCCATGCCTGCATCGCGTCATTATCTCCTTATCCAGCGTTGCGTGTCTGTTCTTTTACCCTTAAATAATAAACAACTTGATAATTTCCGTGCAGTATAAAGATGAACCCCATTTTTTACCACTAATTTTTTATTCGATCCGGGACAGGCCGATCGGCAGGTTGCACTGGCCAGAGCGGAACTCGCTTCCGTTACGCCTGCGGTCAGTAACACAACCACGGCGTCGAGCGGTCTTTTCCCATTGACACCTCCATTCTTTTTCTTTATGCTTGCCCCACCTTAATAAAGCCAATTCCGGTGTTTAATTCTTGATTTATCTGAACAACATTTCGCTTTCCTTTGCCGACCGCAAGATTTTCGACAACATCGCCTGGATGATTCCGGAAAAGAGCCGCATCGGCCTGGTGGGGGATAACGGCGCCGGGAAGACCACCCTGTTCAAAGCGATTCTCGGAACGGTCGATCTCGACGACGGCGCCATCGACATTCCGAACCGTAAAAACCGGACGATTGGTTATCTGCCCCAGGACCTGGTGGAACTGGAGCCTCTTCCCCTCATGGACTATCTCAGGAAAAAGAGCGGTATCGCCGAGATTGAGGAGACCCTGAAGGAGCAAGAAAGCCGGATGTCGCGGTGCGATCCCGACTCTGTAGAGTATCATGAGACGATGAAGGCTTACGAGGCCTCTGCCGCCCGGTTTCAGTCTGTCGAGGGATATCGTTTTGAAGCGAAGGCTGGGCAGATCCTGGGCGGTTTCGGGTTCAGGGAGAAAGATTTCTCCAGGAACTGCACGGATTTTTCCGGCGGATGGAAGATGCGCATTCTCATCGCCCTGATTCTTTTGTCCAACCCGGACATCATGCTTCTCGACGAACCCACAAACCACCTGGATACGGAAAGCATGGAGTGGCTGGAAAGCTATCTCAAAAATTACCACGGTACCCTGATTACGATCGCCCACGATCGCGTGTTTCTGGACAAGATCGTCAACCAGATTGTCGAACTGTCCAATCATCGCCTCACCGTCTATAAGGGGAACTATTCCTACTATCTTGCGGAGAAGGAAAGACGTCTGGATGCCCTGAAAAAACAGATGGAGCTCCAGCGGTCGGAGATTAAAAAAACGCAGGAATTCATCGAGCGGTTCCGGTATAAGGCCACCAAGTCCAGGCAGGTTCAGAGCCGCATCAGGATGCTGGAACGTTTTGAGATCATTGAACTTGAACGGCAAGAGCGCAAGGTTCATATTCAGTTTCCCGAAGCGCCGAAAAGCGGCAGGGAGGTTGTCTCCGTCCGGCAGGCATCCAAAAACTACGGAGACGTGACGGTTTTCAGTTCCGTTGACCTGGCGGTTCACCGGGGTGAAAAGATCGCCATGGTCGGTGTCAACGGCGCGGGGAAATCCACCCTGGCCAGGCTTCTGAGCGGTATGGAAGAACCGTCTTCCGGCACAGTGACCTACGGCCTCCATGTGAGCATGGCCTTCTTTTCCCAGGAGAGCGCCGGGAATCTCGACTATCGCCGGACGGTGTGGGATGAAGTCCTCGTCGCAGGGAGCCGCAGCAATGACCAGGAAAGACGGAACCTTCTGGGCGCCTTTCTCTTCTCAGGCGATGACATCTACAAGGAGATTTCCGTCCTTTCCGGCGGAGAAAAATCCCGGCTGGCCCTGCTGAAAATCCTTCTCCAGGATTCCAACCTGCTGATTCTCGACGAACCGACCAACCATCTGGACCTGAAAACGAAAGACATTTTCCAGAGTGCCCTCTTGAGTTATTCAGGCACGGTCGTCATCGTCTCCCATGACCGCTTCTTTCTGGACCGCCTCGTTCATCGGGTCATCGAGATCCGCGACGGCCAATGCCACGAATATCTCGGAAACTACTCCTATTTCATCCAGAAGCGGGCTGAATTGTCTGCAACCGCTCCGGAGGCGCCCGTCCATCGAGCTTCTCAGGAACCGGCAGGATCGTCCGATATGGGACGGCCTTCTGCGGCTGAACGCCCACCCGACGGAAAGGACGGGATGCCCGGCAGGAAAACGTTTAAGTCAAAAGAGGAAAAACGGCTGGAAGCGGAGGTACGAAACCATCTTTCCCGGATCACGAAGGTGTTGAAGGATGACCTTGCGGTGGTGGAGGACCGCATCGCCCATCTGGAAGAAAAGAAAGGGGAGAATGAAAAGACCCTCTGTGCACCGGATATTCACAAAGAACCGCAGAAAATCAAACAGTTAAATCAGGATCTCCTCGATATTGCGAGGGAGCTTGAAACGCTCTACACCGCCTGGGACGATCTTACCCAAAAACTGGAAGCATGATCTCACGAGATTTCAACTTTTACAGGCGTGGTGTTGGCAATATTATCCGAAATGGGGCATCGGCTCTCAATGTCATGTACAAAGGCTTCCTTTTCCGACTTCGACATGTCTGAATCGATATTTAAGGTGACATTTATGCCTGTAAGTCCGGGTCTGTTTTCTCTGCTTTTGCCGAGAATGATTTCCGTATCGAATGACCCTTCGATGTTTATGTCCATACCCTTTAAATTGATTCTCTTCTGGAGCGCAATGATTCTGGCTGTTGTGGCAATACAGCCCGCAAGAGATGTTAAAAGATACTCGATGGGGTTTGGCCCTTCATCATTCCCGCCGCCTGCCTTCGGCTGGTCTACATAAAGCGTATGATTTCCTGCTTTTACATCAACCTTAAATTTCTCGTCTAACTTTGCTTCAATGCGGATTGTTTTCATCTTTGCCATGGCGTTCCCTCCTTTAATTTTTTAGATGAAGGTTTGATGAGAAGTTCCAATCGGGCGCAGACAGGATAGGAGAGGCGGTCTTGTTTGTCAATATAATTTGGCTGAAACGTTTTCATGAATTCCATTTGAAATCCTCCCATGAAGGTTTGTGATTTAAAAATCATGACCAGTTTTCCCATTGACACACATTTTCTTTTTCTTTATGCTTCCCAGGCTCATGCGTCATTTGTAAGAGTGATTTTACGGTAAAAATCGATAGACCGGATAAAATTTTAAAAACGTGGATTCCGGATCAAGCCCGGAATGACATGTAAGATACAATTAAATTCATTATTTCATCGTTTATATGCAAAGTAAAAAAGAAACGAATCCCAAGGATATGCAGGCGGGGAACCTTGAAGAACTGGTCTCCATGAAAGGTCTGGAGGCGGAAGCCCTTTCCATCGGAAGGCAGTACCTCACGCTGGTGAAAATCATCTCCACAGGTCTTGGTGAGGATGTCAACCTGAAGATCGTGCCGGGCGAGGGGTGGCGTTATTATGCGGAGACCAATGAAATCGCGTTTCCCGTGGAGATGCTTTTAACCGCTTCTCCGGAGGAGATTGTCGGGTTTTCCGCCCATGAAGCGGGGCACCGGCAGATATCCCGGCAGGACCTTCGAAAAGGGATTTTCAGGCGTTTCTTCTCCAGGGAATCGACGAGATTGCTCCTGAACGCCTTTGAGGATACCCGGGTGGACAACTGGCTGATGGGGATATTCAAAGGGATCAAACATTACCTGGAAATCACCTATGAGGACTTGCTGCCCGCGGAACTGGCCCGGTCGAAATACGTGGAGCGCCTGCGGGACGAAATAACCGTAGCGACCGATTTTTCCCTGCATCCGTATCTTCTGTATCCCCACCTGGAGTACCTTTTGGGGGTTCGTTATTACTGGAGATATGGCCGCCTTCCTTCCGGGACCATGAATCCTGAAGTAGAAGAATCCCTCGATAAAACCCATGGGGACTTTAATACGATCTTCCGTCATTATCCTGAAGGCCGGGTTTCGGAAAGAGAAAAATACCGGTTTGCCGAAGAGACGGCCCGGCTGATCGAGGAGAAGATCTTTCCCGAGTATGACAGGCTGGTCAGCGCGGCCGTCACCAGAATGGCTGACGCGATAAAAGACGGCAAGATTCGGATGAAGCACAAAGATTGTGCTCCCGACGAATTGACTCCAAAGGAATTGCGGGAAGAAGCGAGAAAACTTGTCGATGCAAACGCGAAAGAACTGGCGGACAGATTCTCTTCAAAAACAGAGAAACGTTTAAGAAGAAGAACGGAAGAATACCAGAAGGGTGAAGCTGAAAAAAAGGAGACCATTGCAGTAGGCAAGAAAGATTCAGAAGAAAAGAAACCCGCCTCTTTGACAAAAGAGACTCTCCGGGATCTCATCACAAGGGAACGGAAGATCAACCGGGAACAGGAAGCGCAGAAGGGCGAATATGAGCGGGTCTATCTGCTGATCTCAAATCTGATCCAGACGATAACGGGCATTCTGGAAAATCATTTCGCAAAAAACAAGAGACCCACCTTTCAAGGGTATTTTCCCTCCGGCCAGAAACCAGATTTAAGAAGGGCGATGGAACTCTCCAGGAAGTTGAATCAGGGAATTCCCGTTCATGAGAAGGATCTCAAGGTGTTTCTGAAAAGAAAACTGCCCACCCAGAGAGACCACAAGATCGTTCTGGCCCTGGATGAATCCGGTTCCATGGGTGAACCGAAGAGGACCTCCGCCCTGGCGGGGCTTCTGGTCTTTATGGAAGCGTTGGAACATATCGGCATTGACTATGCGGTGATCGGATTTTCCGACAGTCCGGTCGTGCACAAGGAATTAGGCAGCAAATTGACCCCCCAGGACAGGCGTTTGTTATTCGAAGAAGTGGCCATGTACATACCCTCAGGTTCGACTGCCGACGCTAATACCCTGCAACTGGCGACGAATATGTTAAAAGATCAGCCTCAGGATGCCCTGCGATGGATTATCATGGTCACGGACGGCGAGGGAAATGTGAATACAACGGGTAAATCATTTGCACAGCTTCAGGAAGAAGCCTTAGCTCAAAAGATAGAGGTATTAGGTGTGGGATTAGACAAAGAAGTAACGGAGGTAAAAAAACGCTATAAAACAGCCATACAGGTGGAAAATGTGGAAGAACTGCCTGCCATTCTGTCCAATATCCTGGAGGAGAGACTGATCACTCAGGATATATTCTGGGAAAACATGTTAAGTTCTCCGGGGAAAGAAGAGCGTTCTGAAGACCTGACGCTCCCATCCCTTCCCCGGAATGTATCGGAGCTCATGGCGGCCATCTACCTTCATCAGAAGGAGCGCATTTCCACATTCAACATCAGGCACTTGAAGAGAGCCTCGGAGCATCTGGGGTTTTTGTTGGACAGGGGTTATCCTGAGAAATCGTCATTCTTTAGAAGCTTCCGGTACGCTTTCACGGATACGCAGGAGCAGCCGCAAAGAGTAAGAGAGCTTCTCCTGGAAAAACTTGCGGATATCGAGGGGATATTCCCCGACTTCAACCCCCGGGACCTGTATCCTGCGTCATCCGAGGGAGATGTTCCCGTGGCTTCGATACCCAGGGACATGCCGTCTCTGCTGGATATTCTGATAAAAAGCGCTTCCGAGCCGCGACTTGAAAAAGCCCTTTCCATCCTGAAGGAACTGATTACCTCCACGGATAAGGCATACGTCTGTATCCCCGGGCTGGAGGCATGTTTTAAGCTTATTCCCGATGAACTCATCAGGGGGGTCGTGCTCGAAGAACTGGAGGATAAGCTGGCGGATGCAAGCTGGTCGGTCCGACAGCCCGCGGCCATCGCCCTGGGCCGGATTTATCTTTCCCTTATCAAACAGGGAAAGGAGATAGATCCTTTCATCCTGGAAGACAGATTACAGGATGAGGATCCGTCCGTCTGCCGCGCCGTGGCCGATTCGCTTGGCCGGATCTGGTATCAACACTATCGTCAGGGGAAAATCACTCCGGAAGAACTGGAAGAAAAACTGGGAGATACAGGGTGGTCGGTCCGCCTCGCTGCAGCACGGGCTCTGGGGCTCATCTACCCCGTTCTCATCAAACAGGGGAAAGAGGTAAACATAGCCTTACTGGAAGATAAATTGTGGGACAAGAACTGGTTCGTCCGCCAGGCTGAAGCGGAGGCTCTGGGCGAGGTATATCCGGCAATCGTCAAACAGGGGGGTGAGATAGAGGTAAACGGCCTGGAAGAGAGGCTGAAGGATAAAAATATCCTGGTTCGCCAGTCCACCGCTCTGTCTCTGGGCCGCATCTATCCGGTGCTGATGAGACGGGGACACGATATAGACTTGAGGAAACTTCAGGATAGATTGGACGATGATGACTGGTCTGTCCGCCAGGCCGCAGCCCAGGCCCTGGGTCGGATCTGGTATCACAGCTATCACCAGGGAAAAATCACGCTGAAGGAACTGGAAGGAAAACTGGAAGACCCGAACTGGTCCGTCCGTCAGGCCGCAGCCCAGGCCCTTGGGCAGATATATCCCCTCCTGATCAAGCAGGGAAGCAATATCAAACTCAAAAAGCTGGAAGAAAGATTGTGGGATGCAGACGTGGACAGATCCGTCTGCCGGGCAGCTGCCATCGCCTTGGGCCGGATATGGCCATACAGCTATCACAGAAAAAAAATAACCTTGAAGGCATTGGAAGAAAAACTCAAGGATGATAACTGGTTTGTCCATCAGGCGGCTGCGCTTGCCATGATCAACATCTACCCTGCCATTATCAAACAGGAGAACGATGCAGAGTTGAATAAACTCGAAAGAAGACTGAAGGACAAAGACTGGACCATCCGCCAGGCTGCAGCCCGGGTTTGCATAAAAATATTGTCTGGTTTCATCTTAAACGGCCGGGAGGCTTTAAGCAATGTTTTGACTTCCTTTAACAAGATGCTGGGTGAACCGATGGGGAGCACGATCTCAGGAACCCATTCCCGCCATGTTGAGATCGGTGAAGAGACGCTGGCCGTGGGCGATCTTGTTCTGAAGAGGGAAACATTGAATGAAGACATCCCTGCCTGCGTCATGACCTCCACGGGATATCACATTCTGGAAACCCTGAGTTTCGGCTATCTGTTAAAGCACGCCGTGTTGCTCCTGGGTCCTACCTCAACGGGGAAAAGCTTCCTGATAAAGTGGCTGTCCCAGGTATTGGGTTTCAGGCATCTTGCCTATGCCATCAATCCATATACATCAAAATTTGAGCTTATCGGCGGCATCAAACCTGACAGTGAGGGGCGCTTCCTCTGGCAGGAGGGCATTATCCTGAAGGCAGCGAAGGAAGGCTTGTGGCTGGTACTGGAGGAGATCAACCTGGCTTCCTCCGAGGTTGTTGAGGCGTTGAACGACTTTTTGATCACCGGCAAGATTTCCTATTCGGAAAACGGGGAGCAGCGGGAAATATATCCCCATCCCGATTTCCGGCTTTTTGCCACGGGAAACCCCGAAAGTTACAGCCAGAGACAGAAACTTTCCGAGATATTCTTATCCAGATTCAAAATCTTCTATCAGAAAGAGCTGTCCGAGGAAGAACTGTCCCAGGTATTGAGCTCCTTGTTCAGAATGTCCGCGTCTCTGGCCCTGCTTATCGCCCGGTTTCATATCACCCTGCAAAACCAGGCGGACAGCCGGATTATCGGCATGGGAGAAAAAGACCCCTATGCCTTTACCCTCAGGGATATTATCAGGGTCGGCAATAGACTGGAACCTTTCCTGAAGCAGGAATCCGAAGATGAGGAATTCCTGAGGAAGCTTTTTCTGGAGTTCTTCTGTGTTTACATCGGCAGGATAAGGGATAAAGCCGAGAGGGATGCTATGGTCAGCCTGCTGGATACGTATTTCGGGTTCAAGGCGAAAGAGCTGGACCTGGATGCGATACGAGCCGCGCGATCGGCAGACTTAAGACCCCTGATGAAAAGCCTGAAAACCTCAAGGGGCAGCGAATTTGTTCCCCGACAGGAGGCGGAGATATCTCCCACCCACACACAGAAAACGAATCTCTATTTGATTCTGAAGGCCCTGATCAACCATGAACCGGTGCTTCTCGTAGGAAACCCGGCATCGGGAAAGACCACCCTGGTCCGATACCTGGCCAGAGAGAAGCAGACGAACCTTTATTTTGTCAATCTTTCCTCCGACACGGGCATCGAAGAACTCCTGGGCGGCTACATGCAGGACGGTCAGGGCAACTGGTACTATCGCAAGGGTCTTCTGTTTAAGGCCATTGAAGAGGGAAGCTGGCTTTTGATCGATGAAGCGAATCTGTCCCCTTTGTCGGAATATTTAAACACCCTCCTGGACTTCGGTTACATCGTCGATGAAAAAGAAAACGTTTGCCACGCCCACCCGAATTTCAGGCTCTTTCTGGCGATCAATCCGCCTTCGGTGCATCAGTCCCGAAACCTCCTCTCCCCGGCTCTGAAATCACGGTTTGCCGAGATCTGGGTTGACGAGCTCACCGATGCGGGAGAACTGGCCTCTTTGATCGACACGTGGAGCAATACCCAATCGACGGCCCTGGGCTTCCAGGAACAGAAACTGGATAAACGAAGGGTCCGCCATACGGATGGCGCCCCCGACAAAAAAGCCGAAAAAAAACCCCCCAAAAAAGGGGAAGCCACAGCGGATAAGCGATATACCCACTTTACGACGTAACGGAAAACAACGTTGAAGATGCTTCTATAAAAACGATCAGTAGTGTCTGCTCCCACTCATTGAAAAAAATGATTTCAACAGGTGAAATAGCGAGGCGTCTTTATGATGCCGCATCCCGTGAGGCGGAAGACCTTGTCGTGGAGGCTGTCCGGTTCGGCCTGAGTTATGTCGGGGTCAGTCTCAATAATCAACACATGGGGCTGGCCGCACTGCTTTTGCATGAACTGCCGCCGGGCTGTTCGGTATTTCCGGAGGCGGGAAAGATCGCCGGCACAAGGGCTTCTTCCCTGCTGAAAAACCTTGTGGAAGGACGGAATCCCCTGGAAAAAGCCCTGGGACTGGCCACGGCAAACGCCATGATGCATCCGGAGACCGCCGAAGATGAGAGAGATTCCCTCTCCATCATAAATCTGACCCCGAAAGACCGGGTGGCCATGGTCGGGCTCTTTACACCCATGGTTCCGAAGATCGAAGCGACGGGAGCGAAACTCTCCGTCATTGAAAAGAATCCCGCCCGGATGAAAGTTCCGGGCCGGGAGGAACGTGAAAAAATCCTCCGGGAATGCACGGTCGCCATCATCACCGCAACCACCCTCCTGAATGATACCCTCGAAGAGGTCCTCAGTGGTCTGGGAGAACCCCGCCACGTGGCCCTCTTGGGCCCATCGACCCCCCTGTGTCCTGAAATCTTTGGGGGGACGCCGGTCAGCCACATGGGAGGCTCCATCGTCCGCGATACCGGTAAGGTTATGCAGATCATCTCCGAAGGCGGCGGCACCACCGCTATGCGCCCCTATCTTCGCTTCATCAACCTTCTGCTTCCCAAAACGTATTGACATCATTTGTCTTTTGCAGCATGTTTCCGTTCTCAGAGATGACTTTAGCGTGGAAAGTGACGTGGCTGTACTTGTGGAGTTTGAGAAAGGGCAAGTTGTCGGATTTCTTCGCTTGGCCCGTATGGAAATGGAACTCTCAGAATTGTTGGGATACAAAGTAGATTTGAGGACGCCCGTCGTATTTCGCCCCACATTGTCATTCCCGCGAAGGCGGGAATCCAGTAATATTAAATAGATGGACTACCGCCTTCGCGGGAATGACAGGATTTTTGGCTTTTTACGGGTTCGTCAAATACAAGTCTTGATACTGGATCTCCGGAGCAATTTGTTGAATACGGATCGAAACATGCGGTGTCTTGACAGCGTATTTTACCTTCGTGTAGAATCCGGCTGCCTTCCTGAAGTCAAGCATCCAGTGATTTTGACAAACATCCATACTTTCGAATCGTAATCCTTATTTATTATGTCTACATAATTCACTCATAACTCACGAGCAAAATTAATTATTTCAGTATAATGCTGGCATTATAATCGTATTTGCCACGTAATTTTGTAGCATTGCTTTTTATATAGATATTAGGTAAAGAAGTCATCAATTTTAGTGCTATTCATTAACTGAAGAATGAGTTCTGAAAATGTATTTTCTGCGAAATAGATAACAATGAAATCGACTACTGTTAAGCTTGGCGAGTTTATCGCCGAAAAGATAGAACCTTTTGAAGTATTAAAACCCTCAATTTTAATTAAGACACGTCTTACCAATTCCTATTTCGATGACGTATGTGAATATTGGATAGAACTGTGGCGAAAACAGATTGGTATTAAGAATCCCGACTTCGCTGGCATTACACCCTTTGCTACACATCCCGGGTATCGGCCTTTGATTATGCCTAAGCATGAACTTATTACAGCGCAGCGGCTTTATGACTCCTGTCGCGAACTCTTTAACTGCTGGAAATACAACGGCAATTCTCTGGATAACCTGGTGGTTATGAACGATCGCGATCCTCGTAAAGGTTCTTATGTGACCTGGTTCCGCGATCGGGTCGAAGCTGACGAGGAACTCAGCAATCTCTCGGGAATCGAACTCGATAAAATGAAAATTCCCGGCATTACATTGCTGGAACGCGAAGTGATGGAGTATGACTACTTCAATCGTACTAATGGCCACCTCGACGTTGAAAATATGACGATCTGTTCTGGCTCACGTTATCTTTGCGGTGATTTACCGAGAGTCCGCTGGGACGGAGAAAAGTTTTTTGTCCATTGGTTCTTTACAGACCGTGCAAACGCAATCATGCGGTCCCGTCAGCTGTTTGCTTTCTGAATCATTTCAAACGTAAATCTTCAAGAAATTTCATCCACCATGCTTGTTGCTTTGTAGGTGACGGCAATAACCGGCGTATTTCATTTTTTCATTGCTCGCTCTTGAGCATAACGGAATGAAAGCTGCTACACAAACGCATTTCCTCAAATTTACGACTTCAAAAAAATGAATGAACTCTTGGTAAAATCAAAAGTGACGACAGGCGTTGAAAACGAACGGACTGCCTATCCATCTCCGGAAGCATGGCAGGCCTTCCACCATCAATTCCGGGACTGTTTTGCCCGGCGGGAGATATGGGCGAAGCTTTTAGTTTATTGGCGGGAGCGTTGCGGCAAGGGGCGGCGATGGTCTTTTTGGAGGCGGGTTTCGCGAAGAAGGGTGAATAATCCGACGGCCCAATGATTCCCTCCGCCGGCATGTCGGTGCACCGACATTATCTATATACACGTAATAATTATACTAATGACTGACACCGCTTACGTTTTATGGCTCGAAAAGGTGGGTATCGTGAATGTAAATAGCTAATATTACTTGTTTTAGATAGGCAAAATATAATAATATTGCTTTTGTCAAAGCCTTTTCTGGTAACTCGCCTTTCAATAAATCCGATCTAAACGGATATTACGACAGTTATAATGGGGGCGGCGAGGTGCCAATGGCAAAAAACCCGCATAGCCAATGGAAAGCTGCCCCGTATAACCGACCAAAATATTCAACCCCACCGCCAGAATGACATGCACCAGGATGAGGATCTCAAGAGGTTGTTTTCGGAAGTGAAGGGGTTTAGCCAGAGTCGCTGCCAAGGACGATACCGTCACGGATCTTTTCAGACGCCAGGGCTTTCTTGAGTCAGCCGGCGAGCCATTGCGACGTCAGCTTAGTCCTGATGACGCTATCTCCTGCCTGGCCTCGTCGAGAAACGTCTTCCACGGGATCACCCGGATGCCGTCCGTCCGGTAGGCATGGGTCCCCCGATACACAACCGCCGGAGGTACATCGGGGTTGTCGTTGCGGAAAGCCCGCAGCCCCGAGAAGTCGTTACCGCTCACCTCGGTTGCCGATTTGATTTCAAATGCGCCGATCAGCTTGCCGTGCCTCTCCAGCAACAGGTCCACCTCCGCGCCGGTATTGGTTCTCCAGAAAAAGATTCGCGTTTCCGAGCGGGCATAGTGGAGATAACGATGGAGTTCAAGGACGATGAACTGCTCAAAGAGGCGCCCTGCCAGGCGCGGGTCGGGCGGTGCAGTTAGGCGGCGGTTTATGGCGTTGGTCACCCCGGTGTCAAAAAAATAGAACTTCGGATGGGCTACCATTCGTTTGCGCTCGCTCTTCAGCCAGGGCTGAAGACGGAAACCGATGAGGGTATCTTCCAGGATTTCGTAGTAAGATTGCACAGTCCTGATCGGCAGCCGGCACTCCCTCGCGATATTGGAGAAATTAAGTAGTTCCCCCGAGGCCGATGCTGCCATCTCCAGGAAACG